>DASPOZ010000282.1:0-3986 GCA_035625755.1 Candidatus Sulfotelmatobacter sp. | reverse complement strand
TGCTAGTGTAGTGTTTCCAAAATAGCTTTACACTTACCGACCTTCGCCAGGATCTGGGCGGCGGTGGCGGTCCAGACGAACGGCCTGGGGTTTTCGTTATGCACCTGCAGGTACTCCTCGACGGCGGCGATGAGGTCGGGCACGCTCTTGAAGACCCCCCGACGGATCCGCTTGGTGGTCAGCTCCCGGAACCAGCGTTCCACCTGGTTCAGCCAGGAGGCACTGGTCGGCGTGAAGTGCAGGTGGAAGCGCGGGTGCCGCTGGAGCCAGCGCCGGACGGCCGGGTGCTTGTGCGTGCCGTAGTTGTCCACGAGGAGGTGGAGGTCCAACTCGGGCGGGGTGTGGCGATCGATGACCGCCAGGAACTGCCGGAACTCCCCGTTCCGATGCCGGGGGTAGCAGGCCCCCAGGACCTTGCCCTCCAGGACGTTGAGGGCGGCGAAGAGCGTCGTGGTGCCGTGCCGCTTGTAGTCGTGGGTCAGCGTCCCGCACCGGCCCTTCTTGAGCGGCAGGCCGGGCTGGGTCCGATCCAGCGCCTGCATCTGGGCTTTCTCGTCCACGCTCAGGACCAGCGCCTTCTCGGGCGGGTGCAGGTAGAGCCCCACCACATCCCGGAGCTTCTCCGCGAAGTGCGGGTCGCGCGACAGCTTGAACGTCTTCACCCGGTGGGGCTGCAGCCCGTGGGCCTGCCAGATGCGGGCGACCGTCGCGTTGCTCACCCCGAACTGCGCCGCCATGGTCCGGGTGCTCCAGTGGGTGGCCCCCGGCGGCTTCGTCTGCGTCGTGGCCTGGACCAGGGCGTCCACGCGGGCCTGCGAGAGCCGGCGGGGCCGCCCCCGGCCCGGCGCATCGTGCCGGAGCGCCGCGACGCCGCCCGCCGCAAACCGTTGCCGCCAGAGCGCGACCGTGGGGCGACTGACCGCCAGGGCCTGGGCGATCGCGAGCTGCGCCTGGCCCGCCGCGGCGGCGAGCACGATCCGCGCGCGCAGGCTCACCCGCTGAGGCGTCGTCCGCGCCCGGACGAGCCCGAGCAGGGCAGTACGGTCTTCCGGCGTCACCTCCAACGCTGCGGCACGCTTCCCCATGGCTCCTCCCTCCTCGGGAAGGAAGATAGGCCGGGGAGGCGATATGTCAAGCTATTTAAGTAACACTACACTAGCTTGTGATCGGGAGATCTTGCAGGAGGCACCATGAAGGTCGGTACCAGCCGTTCCACGCTCCCCATGACGTACGACGAGTACGCCCTGCTGCCTCAGGACCGGAACCGGTACGAGGTGATCGAGGGGGAGCTTCACATGACGCCGAGCCCCCCTTTGGCCCATCAGAACGTGGTGATCGAGCTGGGGAGCATGTTACGCCAGCATGTCTCAGCCTCCGGGCTTGGGAAGGTTTACGTGGCGCCGCTGGACGTTGTTTTGACGGAGACCAACGTTGTCCAGCCAGACATCCTCTTCCTCCGCGCTGCTCGGGTCCCCCCCAAGGGCGCCAAGAACGTTACCGTTGCGCCAGATCTTGTCGTCGAGGTGATCTCCCCATCATCCGTCGAAGAGGATCGGGGCGCGAAGATGCGGGTCTATGCCAGGCACGGGGTGTCTCATTACTGGCTCGTGGACCCCGAGGCCCGGACGCTGGAGATGTACGCCCTGGCCGGCGGCGCCTACGCGGCGGCGGGGGCCTTTTCCGGCGGTGCCACCGCCACCACGCCTCTTTTCCCCGGCCTGACCATCCCCCTTGCCGGCCTCTGGGCGTAGCCGGCCCGCGGCCGCTTCCGCAGCCCGGGCTCCGCGTTGACATCGCCCACCCTTCCTGATACTTTGCGACGAGATATGCTGTTGGGGGAGACCATGAATTCATCGGATGAGAACCGAAGGGCGCGGGTCCCGATCCTCCTGGCGGCCCTCGTCTTTCTCTCGCTGTCCGCGGCGGCTTGCTCTAGCGTAGGCCAGGTCCTAGGCTTCGGCACGGGCGAGGGGGACCAGAAGGATAAGGTCGAGGTCATCGACCGGGCCGATCCCAACGAGTACATCCTGGTCAAGAACCCTCGATACCTCCCCGGGGGTGGGCCCGGGGTCTCCGCTCCCGAACCGGAGTACATCTGGGTCAAGCGGAAGGATGCGCCCTTCGACGTGAATGCCTTCATCCGCGGGAAGAAGGCCATAGAAGCGAACCCGGAGGAGGAGGCGCGATTCGCCTCGGCGAAGCCCGCAGACGCGGTCACGGCCCCCCGGCCGGACGAGCGCTTCTTCGTCCCGCCGGACCAGCTCAAACCGCCCCAGCCCCAGAAGGCCCAGCCGCAGCCGACCCCCCAGAAGGTGGCCCGGCGGCCGGATCCCGCAACACTACTCTACCCCGTCTACGGATACGTGGTGTACGTAAAGGGCAAGCAGGTCTACACCGACCTGACGGAGGAGAGCGCGGTGGCCGCGGGGAATACCGTGATCATCTACCGCGAGGGTGAGGAACTGAAGCACCCGGTTACGGGGGCCGTCCTGGGGCGGGCAGAGGACGAGATCGGGCGCGCCCGCATCGTCGAGGTAGGCGAAAAAACCTCCATGGCCGAGATCACGGAGGTGAAGGACGGCGAGGAGATCCGCGCAAAGGACAAGGTGAAGCTCATCCGGGCCAACTGACCTTTACCACCCCCTCCCAGTCCCCCGGCCTCCGGACCGATCCACGCCATGAACGCCGAGCCCAGCCAGATCACGGTGGACCACAGCCAGCGCCTCCTCACCATCACCTGGAAGGACGGGCACGTGAGCGCCCTTCCCTTCAACCTCCTCCGCAAGGAGTGCCCCTGCGCCAGTTGCGCCGAGGAGCGCAAGAACACCAGCCCCCTCAGGCTGGTGGCCGGCCCCATCATCACCCAGGCCGGGATCCAGAAGGTCGAGCCGGTGGGCCGCTATGCCCTGAACCTCACCTTCGACGATAGGCACGACACGGGCATCTACACCTACGAGTACCTGCGGGGCCTCTGCCGCTGCCCCGCGTGCGCCGGAGGGGCCGGGAAGCCCTCTGGTCCCGCGTAGGGCGGTACCTCGTGTGCCGCCGTCCGGGCAGCCGCGTCCGGCACGGAGGCAGACGAATTGCCTCGCTACACCGATGGCGGGTCTCCACTGAAAGGGGATCAGCATCCCATGATGGCTTCCCCGGTCAGCATCACGGCCTACGGCGACTACCTCTGACCCTGGTGCTACAACGCGGCGGTCCGCCTGCGGCGCCTGCAAGAAGAATTCGGGGAGGCGGTGGCGTTCCAGTACCGGGCCTTCATCCTCATCGCGCAAGACGACCCGCAGGCCCGCTTCACCGAGTACCACCGCACGCACCGCCGGGCGGCGGCCGCGCAAGCGGATGACGCCCCGCCCTTCGACCTGCCCCCGGTCGGCGCCCCCTATCCCGCCTCGAGCCTGCCGGCCCTGGAGGCGGCCTGCTGGGTGCGCCGGCACCGGCCCGACCGCTTTCCGGCGTTCGATCTGGCCCTCTACCGCGCATTCTTCGGCGCCACGCGGGACGTGGGCGATGCGGGCGTCCTGGCGGGCATCGCCGCTGAGATCCTCGGCGGGAACACCGGCGAGCTGGCGGCCGCCCTGCGGGCCGGTAGCATGCGGGCCGCCGTGCTGGCCGAGCACCGGGAGGCCGTGGAGCGTTGGGGGATCCGCGGGGTTCCCGCCGTGATCGTGGGAGATGCGGCCCCCGTCGTGGGTGCGGTACCCTACGCGCACTACCGGGCCGCCGTCCTCGCGGAGCTCGGCGAGCCACTCACGGACGCGTCGGAACCCCCGGCGGGCCGCATCCTTCAGACCGGCACCGCCTACTTCCCGTAGCCCTATGACGCCGAGGGCTTCCCCTCCCCTTCCGTGCCCGTGCCCGACCTTGAGCCAGGGAGCGTACCCTTGCTCCGACCCGTTGCGCAGGGTCCGCGGCGGGCACTCGGAACGGGGTACGGGAACGATCGGTCGGCGGACTTCTGACTCGGTCCACCAACGGCG
>DASPOZ010000281.1:0-2466 GCA_035625755.1 Candidatus Sulfotelmatobacter sp. | reverse complement strand
AAGGTCATGGCCGAGGCGCGCGTCACCCACTTCTCGGGGGTGCCGGCCATGTACGCCGTGTGGGCAGACACGCCCGCCCCGCCCCTGGATCTCTCGGCCTGGCGCATGGCCATCTCGGGGCAGCGGCCCTGCCGCCCTCCGTGACCGAACGCTTCGAAGTCAGATATCCGGTGAAGATCTTCGAGGGCTACGGGCCCACGGAATGCGCCCCCGTCCTCACGGTCAACCCCCCGGGCGGGACGCGCAAGGTGGGGACCGTGGGCCCGAGCCTCCCCGGGGTGCGCCTCAGGATCGTGGACCAGGACGGGGCCGAGCTTCCTCCAGGGAGGGTGGGGGAGGTGGCGGCCTCCGGCCCCAACGTCATGCGGGGATACTGGCGGCGGCCCGAGGAGACGCGCGCCGTGCTGCGCGACGGCTGGTACCACACGGGGGACCTGGGCTCGTTGGACGAGGACGGCTACCTCACCATCGTGGACCGCAAGAAGGATCTGGTCATCGTGGGGGGTCTGAACGTCTATCCCAGCGAGGTAGAGCTGGTGATCGCCTCGCACCCGGCGGTGGCCGACGTGGCGGTCCTGGGCCTGCCCGATGCGAGCCGGGGCGAGGTGCCGCACGCGCTGGTGGTCCTGCGCCAGGGCGCGTCCGCCGCGCCGCGGGACCTGCTCCACTACTGCCGGGAACGCCTGGCCAAATACAAGGTGCCCCGCGGCCTGGACATCGTGCCGGCCCTGCCCAAGACGCCCACCGGCAAGGTGGCCAAGGGGAACGTGCGCCAGGAGCTGCTGGCGCGGCTTCAAAGGCCCGGCTCGCAGCCTGGCCGATGAGGCCAATATCTTTCGCCGCCGACGGCGCCGCGGCGGCGGCGCTGCGGCGGTGCCGCGCGCCTCGGGGGACGCCACCAAGCCACCGTCGGCGGGTACGCCCCTCGTGCTTCGCTCGGTATCCGGGCCTTCCTCTCCCCCTGATGGGTGTGAGGAGTTCCTCCAGGGCACGAGCGGTTGTTCAGGAACCGATGTGACGCATCGATGACGGGGGCGCCCCGATGGCCGACGACGGACCTCTGCTTCCAATCCCCGGTGGCGGGAGACGCCTGTCCCGCGGTCTGCTGGCTGCCGTCCTGATCGTGGGGAGTGCTCGCGTGGTCGCGTGCGGGGCCGAGCCGGACGAGGGGTGGTTCGAACAGGCCCGCGCGCGCATGGTGGCGGACCAGCTCCGCGCCCGGGACATCGCCGACCCGCGCGTCCTGGCGGCCATGGCCCGCGTGCCCCGCCACGAGTTCGTGGAGCCCTCCCTGCGGCGCCGGGCCTATGACGATGCCCCCCTGCCCATCGGCCACGGGCAGACCATCTCCCAGCCGTACATCGTCGCCCTGATGACGCAGCTCCTGGAGCTCAAGGGGAGCGAGCGGGTCCTCGAAGTGGGCACCGGGTCCGGCTACCAGGCGGCCGTGCTGGCGGAGGTGGCCGCCGAGGTGTATAGCATCGAGATCGTGGAGCCCCTGGCCCGGGCCGCGGCCCAGCGCCTGAAGGCCCTGGGCTACGCGCGCGTCGAGGTGCTGGCGGGCGACGGCTACGCCGGGTGGCCCCAGCGGGCGCCCTTCCACGGGATCCTGGTGACGGCGGCGGCGGATCACGTGCCCCAGGCCCTGCTGGATCAGCTTGCCGAGGGCGGGCGCCTGGTGATGCCCGTGGGGCAGACGGCGGACGTGCAGCGCCTGATCCTGGCCGTCAAGCAGGGCGGGGCCATCCAGACCCGCATCGTGGCCGACGTGCGGTTCGTCCCCCTGGTCGTGCCGCCCAAATAGGCGCGCCCCTCGTCCCCCACGTTACGCTGCCGCCCGCCCGCGGCCGCCGAGGCGGCGCGGGAAGACGCTGGTCCTGTTTCAGCGGCTGCTAGGGAAGGACGAGACGGCCGAGCTGGTCCTGGAGGGCCGAATAGACGAAGTTGCGCTGGGCGCCCTTGGCCCGGTACATGGCCTGGTCGGCGAGGCGGACCAGGTCTTCCTTCGTCTGGGCCTGATCCGGGAAGGATGCCACGCCCACGCTGCCCGTGATCTTCACCACCGTTCCGGCCTCCGCGTGGTACGCGTAGCTCTCCACCTGGGCCCGGAGGCGTTCGGCCAGGCGGAAGGCCGTGGCATGGTCCGTATCCGGCAGGAGGGCCACGAACTCGTCCCCTCCGTAGCGCGCCACCAGGTCGATCCCGCGGATGCTCCGCTTCAGCAGGTGGGCGATCTCCTTCAGCAGGCGGCTCCCGTGGAAGTGCCCGTGGGTGTCGTTCACCAGCTTGAAATTGTCCAGGTCGATGAACAGGAGGGAGAGGGGGCTGCCTCGGCGGCCAGCCCGGATCAGCTCGCGGTTGAGGATGTGATGGAAGTAGCGCATGTTCGGGATCTGGGTGGTGTCGTCCGTGATGGCCAGCTCCTCGGCTTGCTCGTACAGGCGCGCGTTCTCGATGGCGATGGCC
>DASPOZ010000280.1:0-2510 GCA_035625755.1 Candidatus Sulfotelmatobacter sp. | reverse complement strand
CGTGGTCGCGCGACCCCCAGAGCACCGCGAAGCATTCCGCCTCGTAGGCGATCCCGCGCTCGCGCGGCATGGCCTCGCCCTGATAGAGGGCCCGCTTGATGGCCCGCACCGCCAGCGGGGGCTGGGCGGCAACGCGCCGGGCCACGGCCTCGGCCTCCGTCAGCGCGTTGCCGGGGGGCACCACGCGGTTCACCAGCCCCACGCGGTACGCCTCCTCGCCGTCCATCATGTCGCCCGTCAGCAAGAGTTCCAGGGCGCGGGCCCGTCCCACCAGGGCGCGCAGCCGCTGGCCGCCGCCCCACCCCACCATGATCCCCATGGCGATCTGCTTGAACCCGATCTGGGCGTCGGCGCCGGCGATCCGGATATCGCACGCCAGGGCCACCTCGGCCCCGCCGCCCAGGGCGTAGCCCTCGATGGCGGCAACCACCGGCACCTCGAGCCCCTCCAGGCGCAGGAGGATCGCCTGCATCCTGCGGGACATGGCGCGGCCCGCCTCGATCCCCTCCAGCGTCTCCAGAGACTTCAGGTCGCCGCCGGAGACGAAGGTGCCACCGGCCCCCGTCACGATGGCGGCCTGGAGGGCCCGATCCGCCTCCAGCGCGGCCACGGCCCTGTCCAGCTCGTCCATGGTGGCCAGGTCGATGGCGTTCTTCACCTCCGGCCGCCGGATGGTGAGGGTGGCCACCCGGTCCACGATCTGGAGGGTCAGGTTCTTGTACTTCATGGACCCTTTGAACCGCCGTGGCGCCAAGGACGCCAAGCCTTCTTCACCTGCGGCGCTGCCCAAGGCGGGCAGCACCGCGGCTTCGCCGCCACGCGGGATCTTGGACGAGCTTCATGCCTCGGCGGTTCACACGATGCCGTCGAGCCGCAAGGCGCCGACCGTCTTCTCGTCGTATCCCAGGAGGTCCCGCAGCACCTCGTCCGTGTGCTGGCCCAGGAGCGGCGGCGGCCCGATGGGCGCGCCCTCGTGCCCCGCGACCTTCACCGGGTTGCCCAGCACGGTCACCATCCCGTCGCCGGAAGGATGCGCCACCTGCAGCAGCATCTCCCGCGCCGCCGTCTGGGGCGAGGCCAGGGCCTCGGCTACGCGGTTCACGGGGGCGCAGGGGACCTCGGCCTTCGTCAGGGCCTGGATCCACGCCTCGGTGGTCCGCTCGGCCAGGCGCGCCTCGAGCATCGGCACCAGGACCGCCTTCTGCTCCACCCGCTGCCCGTTGGTGGCGAAGCGCGGGTCGCGTCCCAGTTCCGGCAGGCCGATGGCCTCGCAGAAGCGGGGCCAGAACCGCTCGGCCCCCAGGATGGCCACCGCCAGGTAGCCGTCCCTCGTTCGGAAGGCCTGGTACGGCACCGTGTTGGGGTGGGCCGAGCCCACCGGCTCCGGGTTCGCGCCGGAGGTGAGGTAGTACTGGGCGTGGTAGTTCAGCAGGCTGAGCTGCACGTCGAACATGGCAACGTCCACGTGCGTGCCGCGGCCGGTGCGCCCGCGATCGTAGAGGGCGGCGACGACGCCGTAGGCGCCGAAGGCGCCGCCCCCCAAGTCGCCGATGGGCACCCCCATCTTGGCGGGGGGGCGCCCCGGCTCGCCGGTGAAGCTCATGGACCCGGCCATGGCCTGTACCGTCAGGTCGAAGGCCGGGTAGTCGCGATAGGGCCCCCACGAACCGTACCCCGAGATGGAGCAGGTGATGAGCCGGGGGTTGGCCTCGCGCAGGGTGGCGGGGCCGATCCCCAGCTTCTCCGCCACGCCGGGACGGAAGTTCTCCACGAACACGTCGCAGCGCCGGGCGAGGGCCAGCAGCACGTCCCGCCCCCGCGCCGCCTTGAGGTTCAGCGTGAGGCTCTTCTTGGCGGCGTTTCCGCTGATGAAGAAGGCGCTGAGGCCGCGATCGAAGTAGAGCGAGGCGCTGCGGGCGGGATCGCCTCCGTCGGGGTCCTCAACCTTGATCACCTCGGCCCCCAGGAAGCCCAGGAGCATGGTGCAGTACGGCCCGGCCATCACCCGGGTGACGTCCAGCACGCGAATCCCGCTCAGCGGGCCCATCGTTTCCCGTCCGACCTCCGAGAGACCGCTGCCCAGCTCTAAAGATGCCTCCACGCCGGCCAGCCCCGGCCGGAGATTCTCCCGTAGGCCCCGTGGAAGGTCAAGCCCGCCAGCTGGCGCCAGCCCCCCGTGCCGTCACGCGCACGCCGTTCGGGTTGAACGCCGGGTCGGCCATGGCCTCCACGGCGGCCAGGAGCACCGGCAGGTACTCCGGCCGGCACCCGGCCATCACCGCGTTGATCGCCGCCTTCGCCGCGCTCACCGCCCGCGCGCGTACCGGCTCGTAGAGGAGGACGTGATCCGGGGCCCACGGCCCGGCGCTGAGCATCTTCTCGACCAGCGCCTCGGTCGGCGGCACGACGGGCAAGCCGTCGGTCCACCCCTCCCGGTAACAGGCCTCGATCGCCTCCCAAGGATCGTCGACGTCGATGCCCTCAGGCGCCCCTCCCATCACAACCGCCAT
>DASPOZ010000279.1:0-7529 GCA_035625755.1 Candidatus Sulfotelmatobacter sp. | reverse complement strand
ACCCCAGGCACCGCCCCCCCGGGTGGATATCCACGCGCATTTCTATCCGGCCCCCTACCTGGAGGCCGTGGGCCGGAGCGCCGGCGAGATCAGCCTGCGCACCGAGCCCTCGGGCCGGCGCGTCTTCTGCCGGGGCGAGGCCAAGGTGGCCGCGCTCAACCCTCCGGCGGTGGACCCGGCCCTCCGCCTGGAGGCCATGGACGCCGCGGGGGTGCGGGTGCAGGCCCTCTCCCTCACTTTCCCCAGCGTGAACTTCCTGCCCCCGCGGCAGGGGGCGGACCTGGCGCGGGTGGCCAACGATGCCCTGGCGGACGTGGCCCGGGGGTCCGGCGGGCGTTTCGTGGGGCTGGCCGCCGTGGCCCAGAAGGATGCGGGGCCGGCCGCCGCCGAGCTCACCCGCTCCGTGGAGCGGCTCGGCCTGCGCGGGGCCATCGTGTTCACCAACATCGACGGGGTGTACCTGGACGATCCCTCGCAGCGCCCGTTGCTGGAACGGGCCGCCGCCCTGGGCGTGCCGCTGCTGCTGCACCCTATGGCCCCGCCGTCCACCCAGGGCATGACGGACTACTGGCTCACGCCGATCCTGGGCATGGAGTTCGAGGTGATGCTGGCGCTCGGCCGCCTCATCTTCACCGGCACGCTGGAGCGCCTGCCGGGGCTCCGTCTCGTGGCGTCGCACCTGGGGGGCGGCCTGCCGTTCCTCCAGGGGCGGATGGATCACGGCTATCAAGTCCACCCGGATTGCCGCCAGCACATCGCGAAGCCGCCCAGCGCGTACCTCCGCCAGGTGTACTACGACGCGGTGGCGTTCCACCCACCGGCCCTGCGCTGCGCCGTGGAGAGCGTGGGGGCAGACCGGCTGGTGCTGGGCAGCGACTTCCCCCAGGCCATGGGCGATCTGGCGGGCACCGTGAAGGCCGTCGAGGGCCTCGACGTGCCCGCGGCGGAGCGCGAGGCGATTTTCCAGCGCGCCGGGGCGCTGCTGGGCCTGGCGACGTAGCCTCGGCGGCCGTCGGGCACGGGCAGGGGCACGGGCAGGCAACGGAAGGCGAGACGCATGAGGACCGAGCGCAAGGGGCAGAAGTGGATCGCGGAGGAGTTCTACAAGGTCCACGACATCTTCGCGTTCCGCGCGATGATGTTCGTGGAATGGGGGTTCAAGCAGGCCGACATCCAGCGCACCAACGCCCGGATCAAGATCCCCGGCCAGGCCACCAAGGCGTGGGAGAAGACGGCCGAGCAGCAACGGGTGCTGGCCGCCGAGGCCGAGGGGCGCGGCCACCTGCAGGGCGCCGCCGAGTTTTACCACCGCGCCGCCCTCTACTACGGCCCCGCCGCCACCCTCATCCACGCCAACACGGACCGGAAGCGCCGCCTCTACGGCCTGCTGGTGGAATGCTACGAGCGCTTCGTCAAGTGCAGCGGCCTGCCCATCCAGCGGGTGGAGATCCCCTTCGAGGGCGGCGTCACCATCCCGGGGATCTTCCAGCCGGTGCCCGGCGTGGCCAAGGCCCCCTGCGCCATCGTGGTGCCGGGTATGGATACGATCAAGGAGTACTTCCCTAACCCGTACAACAATCACTTCCACCGCCGGGGCATCGCCACCCTGAGCATCGATGGGCCCGGCCAGGGCGAGAGCACCGTGCGCGGGACCTGGGTGACGCTGGACAACTTCGAGCGCGCCGGCGCGGCCGCCCTGGACTGGCTGGCCGCCCGCCCCGAGGTGGATGGCGACCGCGTGGGGCTCTACGGCTGGAGCATGGGGTCGTACTGGGGGCCGCGCGTGGCCGCGTACGACCGGCGCCTGAAGGCCTGCGTGGGGGCCATGGGCGTGTACCTGGACAAAGACGTGATCTTCAACCAGGGGCGGCCGGCGTACAAAGAGAACTACATGTACATGTCCAACGTCCACGACGAGGCCGCCTTCGACCGGATGGCGGCCCAGATGACGCTGGAGCCGCTGGCGCACAAGATCCAGTGCCCCACGCTGCTGGCCATGGGCGAATTCGACGAGCTGTGCCCCCTAGAGGACGCCTTCACCCTCTACCGCCTGCTGCGCTGCCCCAAGGAGATCTGGGTGTTCGAGGACGAGAATCACGTCATGGGCGGCCGCCTGCCGGACTTCTACACCCTGGTGGCCGACTGGATGGCGGACGCGCTGGCGGGCAAGTTCGGCCCCGGCCACGCCCGCGAAACCTGGTTCCCGCCGCGCTGAGGGCGCCGCTGGCGGCGCGGAACAGGGGACAACGAGCGATGGCGCGTGCGAGGGCGAAGCGGCGGGCGGCAGCCGGAGGCGATCGGGAACTACGGCGGGATGTGGCGCTGGGCTGCCGCGTGCTGGCCCTCCAGGGGCTGGCCGAGGGGATGCTGGGGATCGTGGGGCACCGCCGGCCCGGGGCACAGACCTTCTGGATCAAGTCCAGCGACCTGCCGCTGGACGAGGTGACGCCCGAGAGCCTCCTCTGCTACGCACTGGACGGGAAGTGCCTGCACGGCGGCCGCCCGCCCCACAGCGAGGTCCCCCTCTACACGGAGATCTACCGGCTGCGCCCGGACGTGGGCAGCATCGTGCACCTCCACTCGCCCTATGCCGCCGCCTTCTGCACGCGGGGCGAGGGCCTAACCCAGCTCAACCAGTACAGCGCCTTCTTCCAGGACGATCTCCCCATCTTTCGCGGCAACCCGGAGCGCGTGGCCACGGTGGCGCTGGGCCGCGCCATCGCAGAGCGGCTGGGCAGGGCCAAGGCCATGCTGATCCAGCACCACGGCATGGTGGCCGTGGGCCCGGACATGCCCACTGCCGTCGGCACGGCCGTTTTCCTGGAGCGCGCCATCCAGTCACAGGCCCTGGCGGCCCAGTTCGGCCCCCTGGTCCCCCTGGACGCGGACTGGACGAAGCGGCTGGCCGAGAGCACGCCCTACGCCCGCCTCATCGCCCACGAATGGGCGGCCTGTCTGCGCCGCCTGGCGCGCAAGCGCTGACAGGCTGCTGAAAAAGACCCATCTGCAGCGTTGGCGCGCTCGGGCGCTCGCTGCGGCGTACCCGGAGTACGCCTCACTCGGCCCGTCGCGCGCCGCCTTGCATCTGGACCTTTTTGAGCAGCCTGCGGGAGGTCGGGGGCGCCGGCCCGATCGGGAAGGACCGATGACAGCAACGCTGCCGCGCGTGCGGATCGTGACCACGGGCGGGACCATCTGCATGAAGGTGGACCCGCAAACGGGCGGGGCCGTGCCGGCCCTCAGCGGGCAAGACCTCGTCGCCACCGTCCCCGGGCTGGGGAACGCGGCCCGCGTGGAGGTGGAGGAGTTCACGCGCCTCCCGGGCACGGACATGGGCCCCAGTACCTGGGCGCCCCTGGTGCGCCGGCTCCAGGCCATCTTCGATGGCGATCCGGACCTGGCCGGCATCGTGGTGACGCACGGCACCGGGCTCCTGGACGAGGCGGCCTACTTCGTGGACCTGGCCCTGCGCGAGACCCGGCCCGTGGTCTTCACGGGCGCGGCGCGCAACGCGTCCATCTGGGACAGCGACGGGCCCCGGAACATCCTGGGGGCCACGCGTGTGGCCGCCGCGCCCGCCGCGCGGGATCTGGGCGTGCTGGTGTGCCTCAACGACCAGATCCACGCCGCCCGCGATGCGGTGAAGCGCCACGCCAACTCCGTGGAGGCCTATGCGTCCGGCGACCACGGACTGCTGGGCAACGTGTACTACGACACGGTGCGCCTCTACCGGAGGCCGCTGCGCCGGCCCCGCTTCTCGTTGGAAAGGCTCGACCCGCGCGTCGAGATCGTGATGATGTACTCCGAAGCGGACGGCCGGTTCGTGCAGACCTGCATCGATTCCGGGGTTTCGGGCATCGTGATCCAGGGCGTGAACACGGGCAACGTGAACACCGGCCTGCACAACGCCATCCTGAAGGCCCTGAAGGCCGGGATCGCCGTGGTCCTCACCACGAACCTCCCCAACGGCCAGGTGTATCCGATCTACGGGTACCCGGGCGGCGGCAAGGCCTTGGTGGATGCCGGGGCCATCATGGCCGAGGACCTGAAGCCGCGGAAGGCGCGGCTGCTCCTGATGTTCGCCCTGGGCGAGACGCGGGACCCCAGGCGCCTCCAGGACATCTTCCTGAACGCGTGACCTCCCTTTCTCCCCTCTCCCTCCTGGGAGGGAGAGGGCGCGGGTGAGGGTGGGTCTCGGGGCCGGCGCCGGGCCTCGGTGTGCTGTAAGGAGGACGGACTCGATGAGGACGCGGCGGATCCAGTTGAAAGTGAACGGCAGGGAACATGAGGTCGAGGTGGAGGACCGGTGGACGCTCCTGGAGGTCCTGCGCGAGAAGCTGGACCTCACGGGGGCCAAGCGGGGGTGCGACCGGGCGGAGTGCGGCGCCTGCACCGTGCTGCTGGACGGCAGGCCGGTGTACGCCTGCCACCTGCTGGCCGTCCAGGCCCGCGGCCGCAGCGTGGAGACCATCGAGGGGATCTCGGCGCGCGAAGACTTCCGCCCCATCCTGGAATCCTTCGTGGCGCACGATGGGGGCCAATGCGGCTTCTGCACGCCGGGCTTCGCCGTGGCCGCTTACGCCTTGCTGAAGCAGTATCCGCAGCCGCAGGAATTCCACGTGCGCTGGGGCCTGGTGGGCCATCTGTGCCGCTGCAACGCGTACGAGAAGATCGTCGCATCCGTCCTCGGCGCCGCCTAGCAGGCTGCTGAAAAAGGCCCATCTGCTGCGTTGGCCCGCTCGCGCACTCGCTGCGGCGTACATCCCAGTACGCCTCACTCGGCGCCTCGCGTGCCGCCTTGCACCTGGACCTTTTTGAGCAGCCTGCGGGACACGGGTGCTTGAACAGCCTGCCTTCGCAGGCTGCTGAAAAGGCCCGAGGTCTGTCCCCGCTGCCCTGCGGCAGCGGGTCAGGCTGCGGGCCGCCGACGGGCCCGAAAGAATTTCCCTCGCCCGCCCTGAGCCTGCCGAGGGGGGGAGAGGGGGTGGGTGAGGGGGCGCGGGGCACTGACAGCGAGAGACACCATGCCTGAAGATACGCTGACCGTGGTCGGGACGGCCGCCCCGCGCGTGGGCCTGGCAGAGAAGGTGCGGGGCCAGGTGCGGTACACGGCGGACCTGAAGTTGCCGGGGATGCTGTACGGGAAGGTCCTGCGCAGCCCGCACGCCCACGCGCGCATCGTCCGCGTGGACGGGGCGCGGGCCCAGGCCATGCCGGGCGTGTTCGCCGTCATCACCCACCGCGACGTGCCGGCCGAGCGCATCGATCCGGACCTGGCCGTCCTCGACTCCATCGTGCGCTACGTAGGGGACGAGGTGGCCGCCGTGGCGGCGGAGACGGAGCACCTGGCCGAGGACGCGCTCCGCGCCATCGCCGTGGAGTACGAGGTCCTGCCGCACGTGCTGGACCCCGAGGCGGCGCTGGCGCCGGGCGCGCCGGCCATCCACCCGGGGGGGAACCTGATCCCCGGCTGCCCCCTGATCCTGGAGCGGGGCGACGTCGCGCGCGGCTTCGCCGAGGCCGCGCGCGTCTTCGAGGCCGCCTACCGCACCCAGAGCCACTCCCCCGCGGGGATGGAGCCCCGGGCGGCCCTGGCGGCGTGGGAGGGGGACCGGCTCACGGTGTGGAAGACGAGCCGGGCCGTGCACGCCACGGACCAGCCGCGCCTGGCCCGCGTCTTCGGCCTCCCGCTGCACCACGTGCGCGTGATCTGCCCGGCCATGGGGGGCGGCTTCGGCAACAAGGACGAGAGCCGCCTCTCGTACCTGGCGGCGCTCCTGGCCCGCAAGGCGGGGCGCCCCGTGCGGATCGAGTACCAGCGCGACGAGGAGTTCGTGGCGGGCCGCTCCCGCCAGGAATCGCGCACCCGCCTCCGGATCGGCGTGCGGCGGGATGGCGGCTTCGCCGCCGTGGAGGCGCGTACGCTCCTGGGGGGCGGCGCCTACGTGGCCACGGGCATGCGCGTGGTGCGGCGCGTTGGCCAGGGCCCCATCTACCTCTACGCCTGCCCCAACGTCCGCTTCGAGGGCAACGCCGCTTACACCAACCGCCCCCCCGGCGGCTCGTTCCGCGGGATGGGCGGGCCGCTGGGCCACTTCGCCCTGGAGTGCCTGGTGGACGAGGTGGCCGACGCCCTGGGCGTGGACCCGCTGGAATACCGCCTGCGCCACCACGTGCGCCGGGAGGGCCAGCCCGGCGCGCGGCAGACGCCCCCCGGCGAGCTGCTGCCGGACGAGCCGGTGGAGGGAGGCGTGCCCTTCTCCAGCCACGGCCTGCGCGAGTGCCTGGAGGCGGGCGCAGCCCGCATCGGCTGGCGCGAGCGGCGGCGGCCCACCGCATCGGCCGCGGGCCCCGTGCGCCGCGGCATGGGCATGGCCATGTGCATCTACCGGGGCGGCGCCGGCCTGGAATCCGAAGTGGAGATGCGCATCACCCGCGAGGGCCGGGGGCGCCTGGGCATCGGCGTGGTGGACGTGGGCCAGGGCTCGCAGACGGTGCTGGCCCAGATGGTGGCCGAGGAGGTGGGCCTGGCCCTGGATCAGGTGGACGTCGTGATGGCCGATACGGCCACCACCCGCTGGGCGCCCCAGACCTCCGGCTCCACCACCACCTTCACCATCGGCGGCGTGGCGCGGGCGGCGGCGGGCGAGGCGCGGCGGAAGCTCTTGGAGCGCGGCGCCGGCCTGCTGGAACGCCGGGCGGACCAGGTGGCCTGCCGGGGCGGCGTGGTGACGGACCGACAGGACCCGGCCCGCCGCATCAGCGTGCGCGAGGTGATGGCCGCCATGGCGGACGACATCGTGGCCTCCACGCGCCTGAAGTCCGGCAGCGCGGACTTCATCGTGAACAGCTTCGGGGCCCACTTCGCCGAGGTGGAGGTGGAGCCGGCCAGCGGGCGCGTGCGGCTGGTGCGCTACGTGGCCGCGCACGACGCCGGGCGGATCATCAACCCGCCGCTGGCCGAGAACCAGGTGGAGGGGGCCGTGAGCCAGTTCCTGGGGTGGGTCTTCCGCGAGGAGAACGTGGTGGACCCGGCCACGGGCGTGCCGCTGAACCCCAACTTCCTGGAGCACAAGTGTCCCGCCATCGTGGACTACCCGCCCATCGAGGTCCTCTTCGTGGGCGAGCCGGACCCCGTGGGCCCCTTCGGCGCCAAGGCGCTGGGCGAGCCGCCCGTGGTGCCGGTGGCGCCGGCCGTGGTGAACGCCGTGGCCAACGCCACCGGCGCGCGGATCCGCGAGCTGCCCCTCACGCCGGACCGCGTGCTGGCCGCCCTGCGCGCGGCGGGGGTGCGCACATGATTCGCCCCAATGCTGCTTGCCCCGTCGTCGCGAGCCCCGGGGAATTCCCTCTCCCCTCCAGGGGAGAGGGCAAGGGTGAGGGGGCCCGGGAGAGGAAGAGATCACGGCAGGGGGGTGCGGCGGGGGGCCGCGCGTGAGGCCGTTCACATTCGTCGAGCCCGCGTCCGCGCAGGAGGCGGTACGCCTGCTCGCGGAGGGGGACGGCCGCGCGCGCCCCATCGCCGGCGG
>DASPOZ010000278.1:0-6732 GCA_035625755.1 Candidatus Sulfotelmatobacter sp. | reverse complement strand
CTTCGCCATGGCCAACCCGATCCCCGAGATCATGCCCGAGGTGGCGGGCCCTCACGTGCGCGTCATGGCCACCGGCCGGTCCGACTACCCGAACCAGATCAACAACGTCCTCTGCTTCCCAGGATTCTTCCGGGGCCTGCTGGACTGCCGGGCCCGCACCGTGAACGACGAAATGAAGATCGCCGCGGGGCGTGCCATCGCGGGGATCGTGAGTGGCCGGGAACTCAGCGAGGAGTTCATCATCCCCACCGTGTTCGACAAGCGGGTGGTGGAGGCGGTGGCCCGGGCCGTGGCCGACGCCGCCTATAAGACGGGGGCGGCGCGGCGCGGCCGCAAGGGCGGCACGCTGGCGGCGCTGCCCTGACCCCGGGCGGGGCGCCGCCCGGCCGCTCCGGGTGTCCGGTCCGGCCGGGAGGCGGTCGTCCACGGGGAACGAACCCTCAGGCAGGAGGACCGGAACCGCGAACCGGGAACCAGGGGGAGGGAAAAGATGGCGGCCACGTACACGTACGACCACGCGCACTACAAGTGCAGCGATCCCGAGAAGACGGCCCAATGGTTCAAGGACCACTTCGGGGCCCGGGAGGTGGGCCGGCGGACCGTGCGGAACCTGCCCATCATCAGCCTCAACGCGGGCGGCCAGATCGTGAATTGCTCGCCCCGCTTCCCCACCGAAGAAGTGGACGAGAAGCCCGCCAAGTCCCGCTACGGGGTCTATCACATCTGCTTCGCCGTGAAGGACCTGCACGCGCGGGCGGCGGAGCTGAAGGCCCAGGGGATCAAGTTCACCCTGGAGCCGACCAAGGTGACGGACGACCTGGCCATCTCCTTCGTGGAGGGGCCGGATGGAATCTCCGTCGAGGTGCTGGAACACCTGTAACCAAGGGCAAGGGCGTTCGGCAGTTCGGCCGTTCGGTGGTTCGGTCGTTCCCCGGTCTCCGGGACCCCCCCGATCCCTTGAACCACCGAACCATCGAACGATCGAACGACCGAACGTTCTTGTCGTGCGTACCGTGAGCCCCAAGAAGCCGGCGCGGGCGAAGACGCGGGACGTGGGAGAGCTGAAGCGGCGGGCGCGGAAGATCCTGCCGATCCTGGAGAAGCTCTATCCGGACGCCCGGGCGATGCTGGATTTCCAGAGCCCGCTCCAGCTCCTGGTGGCCACCATCCTGGCGGCCCAGTGCACGGACGAACGGGTGAATCAGGTGACCCCGGCCCTGTTCCGCCGCTATCCGACCGTCCGGGCCTTGGCCGAGGCCGATCCGGCCGCGCTGGAGGCGATGATCCGCTCTACCGGGTTCTTTCGCAGCAAGGCCCGGAGTGTGATCGGCTGCTGCCGGGCCATCGCCGAACGGCACGGCGGCGAGGTGCCGCGCACCATGGAGGAGCTGACCGCCCTCCCCGGCGTTGGGCGGAAGACGGCCAACGTCCTCCTCTGGAATGCCTTCCGCATACCGGGCCTGGCCGTGGATACCCACGTGGGCCGCGTGGTCAACCGCATCGGCCTGGCCGCCTCGGACGATCCCGATACCATCGAGGCCCAGGTCTGCGAGCTCTTCCCCCGCGAACGCTGGGGGATCGTGACCCATTTGATCGGCTTCCACGGGCGGAAGGCCTGCTTCGCCCGCAACCCCAACTGCCCCGGCTGCGCCATCCGGGACCTCTGCGACTTCCCGGACAAGACGCCGGCCGCCGCCAAGCCATCCTCGCGAACCGCCGCCGGCCGCAGATAGCGACTATATATAAAGATAGCCATCCTGGACGGCCCGCCCGGTCTGCGGCCGGGGGCCCGCGCGGCATCCGGCCGAGGCCCTGGATTCGCCTCCTCCACCCCCGTTTGTCCAGGACTCGAGCAGAGGATCGCCGCCGGACTGCGGCTTGGTCGACCAGCCGAGCACCCGCAGACCCTTTCAATCTTCCGGTCCCTGGCGGCATCGAGCCGGTTGATCCGCCCTCCCGGAGACCTCCGGTCACCCGGAATGGACCGGCCGGTCAGAGCGACGATCTGAGCAGAACGTACGAAGCTCGGCCAAGCCCGGCAGGGTCTGCGCGACCAGGCCCAGGACCGTGGGGACCCTCTGCAGGATGGGGGCGAGGCGCAGGGGCTCACACGCTCCCCGGGGCCGTCCTCGCCGGCGGCGAGGCAGGGCGCGGCGACGGGTGGTTGCGCCGCGCAGGGGTCGGAGGCACGGGCGGGGCCGAACGGTGGGGCGGGAGCCTCAGGGGCGCGCGGGCTCCGCCGGGATCGGGCAGAATCCCTGCGCCGCGATCTTCAGGGGCGCGTTGAACTTGCTGCGGAAATTCTCCAGGGCAATGGTGGCCGTGAGCTCCACGATCTCGGGCTCGCTGAAGTGGCGCCGGACGCGGTCGAAGAGCGCGTCGGACACCTCGGCGGACGCGCGGGTGATCTGCTCGGCGTACTCCAGGGCCGTCCTCTCCCGCTCGGAGAAATGCGGGCTCTCCCGGAACCGGGCGACGTCGCGCACCTTCGCCTCGCCGGCGCCCTCCTGCATCCCACGGGATGCGTTGATATCCATTCAGAAGGGGCACCCGTTGATCTGGGCCACGCGCACGCAGACCAGGGCACGGAGCAGCGGGGCCAGGCGGCCCGACTCCTCCACGGCCTTCCCCAGCAGCTTGGCCGCCCTGAGGATGGGCGGGCAATGGGCGTAGACCTTGGTGGTGTTCAGGACGTCGCCGAAGGCGGCCCGGTCGCGGGCGTAGATCTCCTCCAGGATGGGATCGCCGTCGGGCTGCTCGACCTCTTTAACGCGCGGCATCGCTCGTTCCTCCGTGCAGTGTCGCGTTTCAGCGGGCATCCGGCTTCGCCTTGGTGGCCGGCGCCGCCGGCTCGGCGCGCCCGGGCTCCCTGGACACCCGGGCCAGTTCGCCCAGCAACTCCTTGGCGCCGGGGTGCCCCAGCTTCTCGGCCTCGCGGGCCTGCCGCCAGGCCTGGGCGTATTCCTTCTGCCGGGCATACACCCGCCCCAGCGCCAGGTGCCCCTCGGCATCCTTGGGGTCCAGCGCGACCCCCTTCTGGAGGGAGGCCCGGGCGGCCTCCAGCTCACCGCGGGCCAACTGGGCGCGCCCCAGGTCCACGTGGGCGGCCCCCCAGTCCGGCAGGGCATCCACCGCCATCTTGAGGACCAGCTCCGCCTCGTCCGCCCGCTTCACCTCCAGCAGGGCAACACCCAGGTCACGGATCGCCTCGGGGGTCGGCCTGAGGCGGACCGCCTGGCGCAACAACGGGATGGCCTCCTGCGGCTGCTTGGTCTGAAGGTAGGCAACGCCGAGGTTCCGGTTGGCATCGGGGTCTTCGGGGTTCAAGTCCAGGACCTGGCGGTACTGCTTGATGGCGTCGGCGGGGCGCCCGGTCCGCAGATACGCATAGGCCAGGTTCGTCCGGGCGGGGACCAGGTTCGGCGCCGCGGCAATGGCCTTCTCCAGCGGGCCGATGGCCTCGGCCGGCCGGCCCAAGTCCAGGAGGGCCATCCCCATATCGTTCAGCGCGCTGACATGATCGGGCTGGATCTGCACCGTCTCCTTCCAGGCGGCGATGGCCTGTTCCGTCTGGCCGGCGCGCAGGGCCATGACGCCGAGGAGGAAGCGCGCCTCCGCGTCCCCCGGCCGCAGGTTTGCCACCCGCCGCTGCTCCGCCAGCGCCCCCGCGTTGTCCCCGGCCTGGGCCAGGACTCGGGCCAGGCCCTCTCGCGCCTCCACCAGCCCAGGATCGATCTCCAGGGCCTTGAGGTAGGCCGTGCGGGCATCCAGCGGTTGCCCCTTCACCTCGAAGGCATCGCCCAGGGCCCGCAGCGCCTGGGGATCCCGGGGGTTCGCCGCCACCCGCCGCTGCGCCTCGGCCAGCGCTTCATCGCTCGCAGCCGCGAGGGATGGCACGGGTGCGGCCACCACGACGACGGCCACGAGCAGCGCGGCCGCCATCGCCCGAGCGACGGCCATGGAAGCCGCGGCGAGGCCGAGGAGCCTTCGCCTAGTCACCATGGGGCGAGTATGTATGAGGCGGAAGGGACGGTCAAGGCGAAAGTCCCACCGGCGCGCGGTCCGTTGCGAGAGGCGCGGCCCGGGGGAGATCCGCAGCGAGACCGGACCGCGGAGGACCGACGCGGAGGACCGGTTCAGGAAGGACGCGAGCGCCGGGTGCTACCGGTCGGCGGCGGGGCGGGCGGCGCCGGGGCGGGGCTCGCTGGGGGAGGCCAGGAGGGGGCCCAGGCCGTACTCTTGCCATCGGGCGGTGACCCGGCGCCGCGTGGCGCCGTCCATGGCGATGGCGTCGGGCCACTCGCGGCTGAAGCCCTCCTCGCGCCACTTGCGCGTGGCGTCCACACCCATCTTCGAGCCGTACCTGGGGAGGCGGCTGGCGTGATCCAAGGTCTCCACCGGGCCGTGGACGAACTCGATGTCCCGCTCCGGGTCGATGTGGTTCAGGGCCACCCAGGCCACCTCGGCCACATCGCGCACGCGGACTTCGGCGTCCACCACGACGATCACCTTGCTGCACATGGCCTGCCCCAGCCCCCACAGGGCGTGCATCACCTTGCGGGCGTGACCCGGGTACCGCTTGTCGATGCTCACCAGGACCAGGTTGTGGAAAACCCCCTCGAAGGGCATGTGGAAGTCCACTACCTCGGGGAGCTGCACGCGGAGCAGCGGGAGAAATAGCCGCTCGATGGCCCGCCCCATCCAGCAGTCCTCCATGGGGGGCCGGCCCACGATGGTGGTCTGGTAGATGGGGTCGCGGCGGTGCGTGATGGCCCGCAGGTGAAACACCGGGTACCGGTCCGCCAGGGAATAGAAGCCGGTGTGGTCGCCGAAGGGGCCCTCCAGGCGCAGCTCCTCCGGGTCCACCGTGCCTTCCAGGACGATCTCGCTGTGGGCCGGCACCTCCAGGTCCACCGTCTCACAGGGGACCATGGCCACCCCCTCCTTGCGGAGGAAGCCGGCCACCAGCATCTCGTCCACCCCCTCGGGGAGCGGCAGGCAGGCGGCGAAGGCCACGGCCGGGTCCGGCCCCAGCGCGCAGGCCACCTCGATGGGGCGCCCCCCCCGCCGGTGCTTGTGGAAGTGGGCCGCGCCGCCCTTCTGGATGTGCCAGTGCATGCCGGCGGTCTGCCCATCGAACACCTGCATGCGGTACGTGCCGCAGTTGCGCGCCCCGGTCTCGGGGTCTCGGGTGAAGACGCAGGGGAAGGTGATGTAGCGGCCGGCGTCCTGCGGCCAGCAGTGCAGGATGGGCAGGGCGTCCAGGCTTGCCCCGTCCCGGACGACGACCTCCTTGCACGGGCCGTCCTTCACGCGTGTGGGGAGGATGGCGGCCAGGTCTACCAGGCGGGGGACCATGCGGAGCTTGTCCCAGAGTCCCGCCGGGGGGCGCGTCTCCAGCAGGGCGGCCAGCTCGCCGGCCGGGGCCTCCACGGAGGAGACTTGGAGGGCCAGGTTGACCCGGGCCTCGGTCCCGAAGGTATTGATCAGGACGGGCAACCCGGAGCCCTTCACGCGCTCGAAGAGCAGGGCCGGGCCGCCCGCCTTGCTCACCCGGTCGGTGATCTCGGTGATCTCGAGGCGCGGCTCCACCTCGGCCCGCACGCGGCGCAACTCGCCTGCCGCCTCCAGCGCCTCGATGAACGCCCGCAGGTCCTTGTACGCCATATCCCGTCCCGGGCCCCGCGGCGAGATGCCTCGGGCCGCTAGCCCGATGCTGAAAACCTTCATTTGCGCAGGCTGCTCAAAAAGGTCCAGATGCAAGGCGGCGCGCGATGCGAGGCGCGAGGCGTACGCGGTCGGTACGTCGCAGCGCCACGCGAGCGCGCCAACGCCGCAGATGGGCCTTTTTCAGCAGCCTGCTAGGCCTCCTGAAGTCGCTTGAAGTCCCCGAAGGGGATGTTGGCCACGAGGAGCTTGACGTCCATCTCCACCACCGCGGCCCCGTGCTGGTTGCGGGCGGTCCCGCGCAGCGTGACCAGGCCGCCGTCCACGCTCCGCTTGGGCTCGGTGGCCGCCACCGCCCACTCGGTGGTGAGGGTGTCTCCGGGATACACGGGGGCCAGGAAGCGGGCCGACTCCTCCACCGTCGAGATGTCCGTGGCGTGGAAGTACCCCGAGTAGACTCCGCACATGACCCCCAGCACCAGGAAGCCGTGCACCACGCGGCCGCCGAAGCGGTTGCCCGCCGCCCATTCGGCGTTGGTATGGAGGGCGTTGAAATCCTTGAAGAGGCCGGCGGCCATCACCACGTGGGCCTCGGTCACCGTCATCGTGTCGGCGAACCGCTCCCCCACCGCCAGGTCCTTGAACGCCCGGCCCCGATAGATCGTCTGGTCCGTCATGCCGGCGATGCTCTCCCGCACACAGGCGCCCGGCCGTCGCGCCGCACCCCATCCCCCGTCCCGGACCGGCAGACCATACTATGAGCCGCCACGGGGGGCAAGGGGAAGCAGGGGGTCTTGCCTCGGGAAACTGCTCGCGGTTGGCGGAGCCACCGCCGCAACCACCGCGGGAACCTCCCCCCCAGAGACCAGACATCGCAGGTGCCTAAACGACCCACCGACTTGGCCAACAAGGCCGAGGTCTTCCGCAGCTTCGGCGGATCGTACCGCACTGCCGGGCATGCTTGCCCGGCCCTGCGTTTCCCTTATGGAGCTTGACAGCCTTATCTCGCGGGTCTAAGGTCACCTCCATTTGCAAGAAGAATCCGCAAGATCCTCTCGGCGCGGG
>DASPOZ010000277.1:0-2456 GCA_035625755.1 Candidatus Sulfotelmatobacter sp. | reverse complement strand
TGGGCTGCCTGGCTCTGGCGGCCGCTGGTGCCCGCCGCCGTGGGGGCCGCCGTGGCCGTCCTCGTGGCCGTGCCGCTCACGTGGTGGCTGGCCGCCCGCCCCCCCGCCCCTATGGTCGTCCTCGCCCGGGAAGTGGCCCAGGAGCACGAGCGAGGGGAATATACCGCGGCCTGGGGAGGGAGCCCGGAGGTGCCCGAGGCGGCGCTGGCCTCTCTCTCCACCTGGATGGATGTGAGCTTCCCGAAGCCGCCCATGGCGGGCGGCGATCTCACGCTGGTGGCCGCCAGGCCCACGTACCTCTTCGAGCGGAAGGCGGCCGCCTTCGTGTACCGAGACCCGGGAGGACGGTTGGTGACCCTGCTGGCGTTCCGGGGCGCGGACGTGCAGCTCCCGGAACACGGGCGCGTCCAGGTGGACAAATTCAAGCCCTACTTCGGAAGCGCGGACGGGTACGCCCTCTGCGTGTGGAAGCAGCAGGACGTCGGATTCTCCATGGTGGGCAAGCTCAGCCAGGAGGAACTCGCGCAGGCCTTCCTCAAGATCCGCCGGAGCCTTTAGCAGGCTGCTGAAAAAGGCCCATCTGCTGCGTTGGCGCGCTCGGGCGCTCGCTGCGGCGTACATCCCAGTACGCCTCACTCGGCCCTTCGCGCGCCGCCTTGCATCTGGACCTTTTTGAGCAGCCTGTCCGGAAACAGGTTCTTCGGCAAGCTGCTGGGTCTGTGCACCCAAGCCTCATCCCGCGACCATCCCGATTTGTTCCCCGCAACCCGGTTGGGCCACCCGCGGATGCGAAGCCAGGAGCACGGTGATGCGGCCACCCCTTCGGATCTTCGTCCTGCTGGGCGTCCTGGCGGCCTGCGCCATGCCGGCGTCGCGGTCCTCCGCGGCGGTGGACCGGGCCCGCACCGCCAGCCCACACCTGCTGGTGGATGCGGCCTGGTTGCGGGTCCGCCTGGGGGACCCGGGGCTCCGCGTGGTGGACCTGCGGGCGCCCCGAGAGTACGCCGGTGGCCATGTGCCGGGGGCCGTCAACCTGCGGGTCGAGGAGATGGGCGGCACGGCGGTGCCCGCGCTGGAGGAGCGGCTGGGCCGGGCCGGCATCGCACCGGATCACACGGTGGTGCTCTACGACGATCAGAGCGGGCTGCCCGCCTCCCGGCTGTTCCTGACCCTCGAGTATCTGGGCCACGACCGCGTGCACATCCTGGACGGCGGGTTCCCGGCCTGGTCCGCGGCCGGCGGGGCGCTCACGCGGGACCTGCCGCGCCACCCCGCCGCGGCGTACCGGGCCCGCCCGCGCCCCGACCTCATCGCCGGCAAGGCCGACGTGCTGGCCGGGCTGGGCAGGCCGGACCGCGTCCTGGTGGATGCGCGCAGTGAGGCGGAGTTCCGCGGGCGGGACGTGCGCGCGGCGCGGGGGGGCCACATCCCCGGCGCGCGCCACGTGGAGTGGACCGAGAACCTGCAGCGCGGAGCGGTGCCGGTGTGGCTCTCCGCCAGGGAATTGGCGGCCCTCTACCGGGCCGCCGGCGTGACGCCCGACAAGGAAGTCATCACCTACTGCCAGACCCACTCGCGTGCCTCGCACACCTTCTTCACCCTGCGCCTGCTCGGCTACCGGAGGCTGAAGGCATACCTGGGTTCGTGGGAGGAGTGGGGAAACGATCCGGCGCTGCCGGTGGAGTGAGAGGCCCTTCGTCTCTGCCGCACGCCCCGCCATCGCCCTCCGATTTTCATTGGCTCCTCCGGCCTCCTCGCCGATAATATCCCGTGTGGGAGCGGCCCCGTGGCGGCGGGGGCCGCTCGGGAGGGTGGGTGGATGGCCGATTGCCTCTTCTGCCAGATCCTGGCGGGGACGATGGCGGCCGAGGTGGTGTTCGAGGCTCGTGGGGCGCTGGCGTTTCTGGACAAGTTCCCCAGCGCGCGAGGCCACACGCTGGTGATCCCGCGGGTCCACGCGCCCACACTCCTGGAATTGGATGACGAGGGCGTGGGCGACCTGTTCAGGGCGGTCCAGGCCGTCACGCGGAAGGTGCGAGATGCCCTGGGGCCGGTCGCCTTCAACATCGGCTGGAACCACGGGCGGGCCGCGGGGCAACACGTCTTCCACCTCCACGTGCACATCCTCCCCCGCTACGCCGAGGGCGGGCGCGGGGTGCAGGCGCTGGGGGCCGGCTGGGCGGGGGGCAGTCTGGCCGAGATCGCGGCGGCGATCCGGGCCGCGTAGCAGGCTGCTGAAAAAAGCCCACCTCCGCATTGCGGATTGCGGAATAGGGGGCTCGCTGCGGCGTACCGGCTCTCCCATTCCGCATTCCGCAATCCGCAATGGCGCGCGCCGCCTTGCACCTGGACCCTTTTGAGGAGCGCCGTGCCAAGGCGCTGGACACTTGCGGGTGGAAGTCCCGCCTGGGGAGTTGTCGGTACGCCCCAGTAGCTACCGTGACGGCGCAACGGGC
>DASPOZ010000276.1:0-3580 GCA_035625755.1 Candidatus Sulfotelmatobacter sp. | reverse complement strand
GCGTTGGTCGAGGTGGGAAAGCTCCTCACCGAATCCGTAGACCTCGGGACGGTTCTTTCCCGAGTGGTGGAGAAGGCCGGTGAGTTATTGCAGGTGCCCGTGGCGGGGGTGGCCTTGATCGAACCAACAGGGCGCGAGGAGGAAATGATCCTCCGGTTCGTGGAAGCCCGCGGCCTCCCACCGGCCTACCGGCAGGCCGTCCCCTTCCGGCCGGGGGAATGGGTCCTGGGCAAAGCCCTCCAGGAGCTGCGCCCGGTCTGGAGTGCGGACATCCTGGGGGACCCCGCCCTCCCGGTCTCGGAGAACACGCGACAGTGGGTCCTGGAGAACGGGGTCCCGCGGGCCATCCTGGCAGCCCCGCTGGTTCGGGGGGGGAGCGCCATCGGAGGGCTCGTCGTATACCGGCCGGCGGGATCTGCCTACACGCCTTCGGAGGTGCAGGTGCTGGCTGCCCTGGCCTCTCAGGCCGCTATCGCCATCGAGAACGCGCGGCTGTACGGGCAGGAGCGCGCCGGCGCGCGGAACGCGCAGGTCCAACGCAAGCGGGCCGAGGCCCTGGCGGCCGTGGGCCAAGCCATCTCGGCGAGTCTGAACCTGGACCAGGTGCTCAGCCTCGTGGTGGAACGGGCGGCGGCGGCCACCGAGGCCGAGGCCGCCGCCGTCATGCAGCGGGAAGCGGACACCGGCAACCTGCGCTTTCGTCGAGCCCATGGCCTCGCGGGGGGCCACCTGGACCGCCACGTCCTTTCCCCCGGGAAGGGTATCGCCGGGCTGGCACTGGCGACCGGGCGACCGGCGTGGACCCGCGACTTCCAGGACGATCCGCGCTTCCGGGACCCCGGCCACATCCTTCCCCTGGTGGCGGCGGAGGGTCTTCGCGCCGTGCTCTCGGTACCCATCCGCGGAGACGCGGCTCCCTTCGGCGTCCTGAGTCTCTACCGGCGCACGCCCCACGATTTCGACGACGAGGAGATCGCCTTCGCTCTCCGCATCGCCGACCAGGCGGCCATCGCCATCCAGAACGCCCACCTGTTCACCGAGGCGGTGCAGAAGCGCGACGAAGCGGAGGCGCTCCGCGACCTGGGCCGCCTCATCTCCTCAACGCTGGACCAGGAGGAGATCTTCCACGTCCTGATCGAGCGGACCTGTCGGGTGCTGGGCGTGACCCGGTGCGCCCTGTGGGAGAGCCAGCCGGAGGGGGAGGGGGTCCGCATCCACCTCCGGCACAGCGTGGGCCTGGATCTGCGGGCTTGGGAGGGGGTCCATCTCCGGCTCGGGGAGGGCGTCACCGGCGGCTGCCTGGCCCGCCAGGCCCCTGTGTGGACGGCGGACTTCCTGGCGGAACCGGCCCTGGGCCTCTCGGCGGAAGCCCTGGAGCGGGCGCGCGCCGGCGGCTACCGGTCCCTCTGCGCCGCCCCCATCCTGCTGCGGGACGGCCCCTTCGGGACCCTGGTCATCTATCGGGATGACGTCCACGCCTTCGACGAACGCGAGGTGAACCTGCTCTCCGCCCTCGCCGACCACGCGGCCATCGCCATCGAGAACGCGCGCCTCTTCCTGGCCGCCGAGCAGCGGGCCCGGGAGATCGCGGCCATCCACGAGGCGGGCCGGGCCATCGCCGGGAGCCTGGACCTCAACACCACCCTCACCCGCATCGCCGAGAGCACCCACCGCCTGGCCGGCGCGGCCCGCGGCTTCATCTGGCTGGTGGATCCCGAGAATGGCAGCCTGGAGGCGGGGATCGGCGTGGGCCCGGGTGCCGAGGCGTTCCTGGGGACCCGCATCGCCGCGGACAGCCCGGCGGCCGCCGCCCGCGCCGTGCGCGTCGGATACCCCCTGGTGGTATTGGACGCCCTGGATCCCGCCGCCGCCGATCCGGCCCTCAGCGCGCGGCTGGGGAACGCCGCGCTCCTGGCTATCCCGCTCCGCGTCGGAGAGACGACCCCCGCGGTACTGGCTCTCGGATACGACCAGCCGCGGACCTTCGCCAAGGGCGAGGTGGACCGGCTGAGCACGCTGGCGCAGCAGGCGGCCATCGCCATCCAGAACGCCCTGCTGTTCCACGAGGAGCAGGCCCGGCGGCGGCAGGTGGAGGCGGTTCGCGCGGTGGTCGGCGACATCCTCCGGGAGTTGGACCTGTCCAAGCTGCTGGCGCTCATCGTCCAGGGGGCCGCAAATCTGGTGGGGGCGACAACGGGGGCCGTGTATCTCTGGGACGAGGCGGCCCAGGTCCTCGTCCCGGCGGCGTGGTGCGGCCTCGACGAGTGGATCCGGGATGTCCGCTTCCGGCTGGGCGAGGACCTGAGCGGAATGGTGGCCCAGCACCGCTGCGGCAGGATCGTGAACGATTACCGGAACGTGTCCTTCGCCGACCCGCTCTTCCTGCAACGGACCGGGACCACCGCCAGCCTCGGAGAGCCGCTGGTGTACCGGGACCGCTTGGTGGGCGTTATCACGCTGAACGACCGCGGGACCGGCCGCCGGTTCACCGAGGAAGACCGCAACATCCTGGGGCTTTTCGCGGCCCAGGCCGCTATCGCCATCGAAAACGCCCGGCTCTTCCAGGCGACCAAGGAGGGGGCCGAGGAGATCGCGGCCATCTACGATGCGGGCCGAGGCATCACCGAGAGCCTGGACCTGGAGGAAACACTCCGGCGCATCCTGGACGCCGCCATGCGCCTCACCCAAACCGACAAAGGGATCATCCGGCTCCTCGATGCGGAGCGGGAGGAACTGCTGTCGGCCGCCGCCGTTGGAGTCCCCGAGGACCGGAACACCCGCCTTCCCCTCGCCCAGCTTTCCCTGTCTGGCGCCTGCATCCGCGAGGGCCGCACGCTGGTCTCGGAATCCCCGGAGGATGACCCGCGGTGCAACCGGGACCTCCAACGGCAATACGGGAACAAGGCCCTCATGGCCGTCCCGCTCCGCTCGGGCCCCCGGTCCATCGGCGTCGTAGACCTGGCCGACCTAAAACGGCGCCGGCAATTCAGCGACCGCGAGATCGCCATGGTGGAGCGGCTCGCCCAGCAGGCCGTGGTGGCCATCCAGAACGCCCGGCTGTACGAGGAGAGCCGGCGGCAGGCCCGGGAGGCCACGGCGCTGGCCGAGGTGGGGCGCGCCCTCGGCGAGTCCCTGGACATCGACCGGGTCCTGGACCGGATCGCCGTGGAGGTCCGGCAGATGATGGAGGCGGCCTTCGTCGGGGTGATGCGACTCGACGAGGCGGGCCAGGAGCTTTCTTACGTGGCCGGGGTGGGCCTCCCCCGGCAGCGGTTCGCCCCCCTGCGGGTCAAGGTAGGCGAGGGGCTCACGGGCCGGGCCGTGACGCAGCGGGCGCCGATTCACGTACCCGATCTCCTCGGGGATCCCCGCGTGCTGGACGGCGGGATGATCCGGGCGGAAGGCTACCGGTCCATGTTCTGCGTCCCCCTGATGGTGGGGGACCGGGTCCTGGGCTCCATCGATGTCTTCCGCCACGAGGCGGGCCATTTCACGCCGGCCGAGGTGCAGCTCCTGACCCGGTTCGCGGACCAGGCGGCCGTCGCCATCGAGAATGCGCGGCTCTACGCGGAGGTCCGAG
>DASPOZ010000275.1:0-3370 GCA_035625755.1 Candidatus Sulfotelmatobacter sp. | reverse complement strand
CCGGCTCATCCTCGAGCACCGCCGCAACCTGGCGCGCCGCCCCCTCTCGCTTGCCGAGACGTCCGCGGACATCCGACACTATGTTTGCTGAGACAGTGGTTGCTCGCCGCAGGATGGGCCCGGCCAGCCAGGGCAGGGTGTCCGCCTTTTCGCGGAACGCCGGCGGGCGGGGGCTGTCCTAGGAGATGGCCCTCCGGGCCCCACGTCGCGTAAGGCGACGCGCCTGAATCCGGGAAGACGCAGGAGGGACGTCCGCGCGCAGGGTCGCCAGCGGCCATGCCGCCAAATCAAGGGAGACCCGCAGGGGCCGGTCGCCGGCGACCTGCGGCAAAAAGGGAGAGGATCATGCCCGGAGGTGCCCGGGACGACGGCGCGCTCTGGCCGCTGGGAACGCCCCCGCGCCTCGGGCGGCCGCTGCCGCGCTCCATGCACGCTCTCACCATCCATCGGGACCGGTACGGGCCTCCCGCCCAATCCGTGCGGCTGGAGACGGTCTCGACCCCCAGCCTGCGTCCGGTGGACGCGCAGCGCGTCCTGGTGGCGATCCTGGCCTCGGCACCCAACTTCAATACCAACTTCGCCGCCCTCGGGCTTCCCGTCCCCGTCTTCGGCCGGGGCGACTCGGCCTCCGTTCACATCCCGGGCAGCGATGCCCTCGGGATCGTCGTGGACGCGGGGCCGGCGGTGACGCGCGTCAAGGTGGGCCAGGCGGTCATCCTCGATTCCTGGACGGGCCGCAACATCCGGGGCTACGAGACCCACGACGGCTTCAACGCCCAATTCGCCGTGGTGGACGAGGAGCGGGCCGTTCCCCTTCCCGCCCCGCTGCGCCGCCACACGCCGGAGCGTCTGGCGGCCGTCCTGCTCACGTACGGCACCGCCTACCGCGCCGTCGTGGAGAGGCTCCGCGTGCGCCCCGGCGACTCCGTGCTCGTCATGGGCGGCGGGAAGGGGACGAGCTTCGCCGGCGCGCAGATCGCCAAGGCCCTGGGGGCCCGGGTCATCCTGGTGGGCTCCAACCCCACCCTCGCCCGCTCTCTCATCGCGCGCGGCATGGCCGACGCCTTCATCGACCGCCGCCGCATCCCCCGCAGGGCCTTCGGCCCCATCCCCGCCGGCGCCTCCTTCGCGGAGTGGAAGCGGAAGGCCGAGCCGTTCCGCCGCGCGGTCCTCGCCGCCAACGGCGGCAGGCCCGCGGACAAAGTGTTCGAGCACACCGGGGGAGACAACTTTCCCCTCCTGGTCTCGGCCCTGGCGAAGGACGGGGCCCTCGATTTCTTCGGGGCCACGGGCAAGGCGCTCAAGGGGGAGTACCGGGAGACCTTCTTCTACGACGGCCGGCGGTTCGCCTTCGATGCGCGGTGGGTGTGGATGCGCCAGAAGCAGATCCTGTTCCGGCGCGGCGGCCCGGAGGAGATCTTCGCCGAGATCGGGCTCCTCCCCGGGCGCTGCGTCATGGTCTGGGGGGCCGACGCCTACGCCTTGGCCTTCATCCGGGCCGCCCTGTCCCGCTGGGCCGAGGTGGCCGTGGTCGCCTCCGCCAGCCGGGAGCGGAAGGGGATCGCGGCGCTGCGCCGGATGGGCATGCCGGAGGCGCGCATCCTGGACCGGGACGCCCTGACCCTCCCGGCGGACATGCCCGACCCGCTGACGGGGGAGGGCAGGCCGAACCCGGACTACGCGGCGGAGTTCCTGAAAAACGCCCAGGCGCTGGGGAAGGCCCTGTGGGGCGTCTTCGGGCCCCGGCGAAGCCCCGACGTCGTCGTGGAGCGGACGGACCAGAGCACCCTCCACTTCAGCGCCTTCGTGGCCCGCGACTTCGACGAGCGGGACGCGATGCCGTGCGGCTTCGTGGTGGCCCGGGGGAGGTCGAACCTGTCCCTCCGCGGCTCCCACATGTACGATGCGGCGCAGGCCGCGGAGGTGGTCCGCCTCCTGGCGGGCGGCAAGATCGTGATGGAGCAGGAGGACCTGGACGTCGTCTCCCTGGCGGAGCTTCCCGGGGTCCAGCAGAAGATGCTGGAGGGGACGATGGGGAAGCCCAAGGGCGTCGCCCTGGTCCAGGCGGATCGCGCGGGCCGCTCCATCGCGGAGTACGAGGACGCCTTCCTGGGGGAGAGGCTGCGGGCCGCGGACCCGGCCAAGGGATCGTTCCTGGACATCCGGCTGGCCGGGGACATCGGGATCGTGACGCTCAACCGGCCCGAGGCCCTCAACGCGCTCAACGAGGATCTCCTCGCCCAGCTGGCGGCCGTCGTCCGCGAGATCGGGGCCCGCGGCACCCTCGAGGGGAGGCCCGTCCGCGCCCTCGTCCTCACCGGCGCGGGGCGCGCCTTCGTCGCCGGCGCCGACGTCAAGGAGTTCCTGGGGAGGCCGGCCGAGGCCATCGCCGCCTTCGCGGCGAAGAATATCGCTGTCTTCTCGGAACTGGAATCGCTCGCCATCCCGGTGATCGCCGTGGTGGATGGCTTCGCGCTGGGCGGCGGTAACGAGCTGGGCATGAGCGCCCACTACCGGATCGTCACAGAGAACGCGAGCCTCGGCCAGCCGGAGGTCAAGCTCGGGATCATCCCGGGGTACGGGGGGCTGCAGCGGCTTCCCCGCCTCATCGGGCTCGCCCGGGCCGCCGCCATGGGCCTCAACGGCGAGCCCGTGGATGGGTTCGCCGCCGTGGAGATGGGCCTGGCGGACGAGTTCTGCGCCTCGGCCACCGCCCTCGCCCGGGCGGTCCGGGTGGCGGCCGGGTTCGCCTCCGGGGCGCGGCCGCTGCCCCGGCGCGACTGGGACGCCCTGGCGGCCTCGCAGCAGGAGGCCCTGCGGGGGTTCCTCGGGAGGCGCGACGTGCGGGAGATCTTGGCCGCCCCCACGCCCGACGCGCGCGGGGCCGCCGACCTGCGGGCGGCCCGCACCGCCGCGGGCCGGGACGCGATCCGCGCGATGGCCTTCGGATACGATCACGGGTTCGCCGCGGGCCTCGAGGACACCGCCCGTGCCTTCGGGGCGGTGACGGCGTCCCCGGGCGGCCAGGAATGGATCCGCCGCTTCCTCGCCAAGGACCCGGCCCAGTCCGCGCCCCTGACCCTCCTCGACCTTTCCACCCCCCCGGGATCGGCCGGGCGGGAGCCCACCGCTCAGGAGGCTTCCGCCGACCGCTAGCTGCCCTGGGGTGGGCGGGGGCCGGGGACAAGAAGGTCTTGCCCTCCCCACGCCTCCGGCCGTATATTGATTTCAGACCTCCGAGACGAGGCCCGCCGCTTTCCTGCGAACCGCGATTTCCCGGCGGCTCATTTCAGCGGACGAGGCCGGCCACACGGTGTGGCGTGGCGCTCCGGCCCGGTCGTTCCCCGGGCCGGGAAGGGGAGTGGGGCCA
>DASPOZ010000274.1:0-2652 GCA_035625755.1 Candidatus Sulfotelmatobacter sp. | reverse complement strand
GCCGATGCCGCGCTCGGGGCGGTTGTCCTGTTTCGCCTTCTCCCCCTCGACGGCCCCTACAGGCCAGGCCGTGAGGGCCAGCCCCAGGAGCGCCAGCAGCACCATCGGCCCGAGCCGCCATCGGAGATTCCACCCGTTCATGCCCATCCCCTCCATTGTGAGCCAACAGCGTGTCCGGTTTCTCGCCTTCTGTCGGGTCTCCCGCCGCCAGTGACACCGCGGGCACCTCCATCGAATGGGCGATTGCCGTTCGTCATTATCCCGGCCCCATGCGCTACCCGCCGCCAGGGCCTCCGCCGCACCCCGCGCCGGGCGGGGGTCGAGACCCCGGCCGGTCGGGCGCGCCGCCGGGTTTGATGTCCAGGGTTGCAGCGCAAGATCGGGGACACGGAAGTCCGCAGTTAGAAATTGGGCTCGATGTTATGTTCGCACGCAACCATGCGTGCCTCGAGCGTGGTGACGAACGGGTTCTTGCTGAGCTGCACCAGCCGGGACGCCCCCAGGCTCTCCTTGCGGATCACCGGCGAGGCCCCCGGGATCAGCGCCTCCTTGGGCACCCGGTAAAGGTCCCCCGTGCCCCGCTCCACGTAAGCGCCCGGCTCATTGAGGTCATGCCAGGACACTTCGGGGAGGCTCCCCCGTTGCTGCGGTTCGATGGAGGTCATCTTCGCGTGTTCTGCCATGGGTGTCTCCTCCTGTTCGCTTGGGCGCCCAGGCCCCCGATCTTGCGCATGCGACCCTGGAACTCGCGCTTCCTTCGGCCGGTCCCCGATTGCCCATCACCCCGACCGTCAGCCCCCGCTCTCCGGGCCCAGGACCGGAAGAACCCGGAGCGCTTCCGCCGCCAGCCCGGCCTCCACTGGGACGGAGGCCGGAGCCGGGCGAAAGGTCCCCCCCTCCGTCGGGGGTGAGACGATACGCTCCGCCTTCCGGCCACACCCCGCGAGCGCGGCGGCCAGGGCCACGCCCGCGCCCAAGATCCATGCTGTCCTTCGGAGTCGGGTCACGCGGTTCTCCCCTCCGAGAGATCGGCTTGGATGGCGCCGGGGCGGGGCGCCCGTTCACCGGGCCTGCCCGCGATCCGCCATGCGGCCCGTTGCCATCGGCGCCTCCGCCCTGGCGGGCGCGGATCGTCCGTGGCGGTGTCCGGCCGGCTGTTCGGATGGGTGGACGCCCGTCGCTGCGAGCGCGCGGCACGCGGCTTCGAGCACCGCCTCCACCGGGGCGGATCCGGCCAACACCTCGAAGGCGCCCGCCATCATCGCGTACCGCCAGTGCCGCTCGGCCCCCGGCCGGAGCAAGACCACCGTGCGGACTCTGGGATCGCGCTGGCGGAGGTGACGCAGGAGCCTCAGCCAGTCGCCGCCCAGGGCCGCCTGGCTCAGTACGGCCGCGTGGATGGGCGCGGCCTCCTCGATACTCAGCAGGAGGTCCTCCCCCCGGGAGGCCGACGTGACGACCTGATGCCCCTTCCCTTCCAGGACCGGCATCAACTCGTTCCGCGTGCGAATGCTGGAGATCGCCAGCAGGATGTGCATGAGGCTCCCTCCCTTTTGCTTTTTCGTCCCCGGACCCCGGGCCAGCGAAATCCCTCCGTCCACCACGGCTCCCCAGGCGGGCCGGCGTCCCGACGCGCGGCACTAGCCCTGGGCCGGCAGGGCCACGAACAGGCTGGCGTCCCTCCGGTGGATCTGGAAGAGCGTCGGCTCCCCGGGCTTCTGCGCGGCCAGGGAACGCCGGAGCTCATCCACCGAGTGCACCGGCTTCCGGTTCACCTGGACGATCACGTCCCCGGGCTGGATGCCCGCCTCGGCGGCCGGACTGCCATCCTTGACCTCGGCCACCACTACGCCGGATCGGTCCGGGACTCCCAGCTCTTGGGCCACTTCCGGCGTCAGCGGCCGGACGCTCAGCCCCAGCTTCTCCCGGCCGGATTCCGTGGCGAGCACCTGCTGCGCCTCGGGAAGCTCCGCGACCCGGGCGAAGACCGTGAGCGGATGGCCGTCCCGGATGGCCTTGACGGAGGCCTGCCGCCCGATGGGCGTGACCGCCACCAGGCGCGGCAAGTCGCTCTCCTTGCCGACGGCGTGGCCGTCATACTCCACGATCACGTCCCCCGCCTTGAGGCCGGCCTCGGCCGCCGGAGAATCCTTCATGATCTGGGCCACCAGGGCGCCCTTGCCGTCCGAAAGGCCGAACGCCTTGGCCAGGTCGGGAGTCACCGGCTGGATGGTCACCCCGAGCCACCCGCGGGTCACGCGGCCTTTGGCCTGGAGCTGCGGGAGGATGGTCTTCGCCTCGTTGATGGGGATGGCGAAGCCGATGCCCACCGAGCCGCCGGTGCCCGAGATGATGGCGGTGTTCACCCCCACCACCTGGCCGGCGCCGTTCACCAGCGGGCCGCCGGAGTTGCCGGGATTGATGGACGCGTCGGTCTGGATGAAATCGTCGTAGGGGCCCTGGCCGATGACGCGGCCCTTGGCCGAGACGATGCCGGTGGTCACCGTCCCCTCCAGGCCGAAGGGGTTGCCGATGGCCATCACGGGCTCGCCCACGTTCAACGCGTCGGAGTTCCCGAAGGCCAGCGCCGGCAGGTTCTTGGCGTCGATCTTCAGGAGGGCCAGGTCGGTCTTCTGGTCCCGCCCCACCAAC
>DASPOZ010000273.1:0-8236 GCA_035625755.1 Candidatus Sulfotelmatobacter sp. | reverse complement strand
GCCGCCTTCTTCGGCATCGGGGCCTACACCGCCGCCCTGGCCTCCACGAAGCTCGGCAGCCCATTCCTGCTGAACCTCCCCCTGAGCGCCCTGGCCGCCGGCGTGGTGGGCGCCGTGTTGGGCATCCCCTGCCTGCGCGTCCGGGACGACTTCCTGGCCATCACCACCATGGGGATCGGCTTCGTGGTGGAGGCCGTCTTCCTCTATACCGATTTCTTCGGGGGCGCCATGGGCATCGGCAACATCGCCGCCCCGGGCCTCCTGGGGGTGGAGCTGGGCAAGACGGCCTTCCTGGGCATCATCGTGGCGCTGATCCTGGGCGTGGTGGGGATGGACCGGTGGCTGTCCCGCGCCTGGGTGGGCCTCGCCTGGGCCTCCATCCGCGAGGACGAGACGGCGGCCGGGGCGGCCGGCGTGGACATCGTGCGCTTCAAGGTCCTGGCCTTCGTGGCGGGGAGCGCCATCGCCGGGCTGGCCGGCGGGCTCTACGCCCACTTCCTCACCTTCATCATGGCCACCAACTTCGGGTTCGGCCAGTCCATCGTGATCCTCTGCATGGTGGTGCTGGGGGGCATCGGCACCATCCGCGGGCCCATCGTGGGGGCCATCGTGCTGGGGGCCCTGCCCGAGATCTCCCGCCCGCTGCTGGAATACCGCACGCTGCTCTACGGCGTCTTGCTCATGCTGTGCATGCGGTTCCAGCCGCAGGGCCTCCTGGGGGAGGGGAGCGCGGTGTGGAACGCGGCCCGGGCGCTGCGGCGGGCCGCCCGGCGGGAGGCGTGAGCCCCATGGCCCTCCTCGCCGTGGCCGGGCTCAGCATGGAGTTCGACGGGCTCACCGCCGTGAAGGACCTCTCCTTCCAGGTCGAGGCCGGCGAGGTGCTGGGCCTGATCGGGCCCAACGGGGCCGGCAAGACCACCCTCTTCAACCTGATCTGCGGCCTGCTGCCGCCCACCGCCGGGAGCATCCGGTACCGGGATCGGACCATCCAGGGCCTGCGGCCGCACCAGATCGCCGCCCTGGGGATCGCCCGCACCTTCCAGCTCGTGCGCCCCTTCCCCAACCTGACGCTGCTGGAGAACGTGCTGGTGGCCTGCGGGCACCGCTTCTACCCGACCCTCCGCGGGTCCCTCCGGCGCGCCCGGAGCAGGCGGACGGAGGCCGCCGCGGAGGCCCTGCTGGATCGCGTGGGCCTGCGGGGGCACCGGGACAGCCCGGCGCGGGCGCTGCCGCTGGGGCTGAAGAAGCGCCTGGAGATCGCCCGCGCCCTGGCCCTGAACCCCAGCCTGCTGCTGCTGGACGAGCCGTCCGGCGGCCTGCCCCACGAGGAATCGCAGGCGCTGATCGCCCTGGTCCGGGACCTGAACCGGGGCGGCGTCACCATCCTGCTCATCGAGCACAACATGCCCGTGGTGATGGACGTATGCCGGCGCCTGCTGGTGCTGGACCACGGCGAGCGGATCGCCGAGGGCGACCCCGCTACCGTGCGCGCCGACCCCAAAGTGATCGAGGCCTACCTCGGGCGCGAAGAACCTGAAGACCGTTCGGTTGTTCGGTAGTTCGGTTGTTCGGTGGTTCCTTTCCGCGGAGGCTCCCCTCAAGAACGACCGAACCACCGAACGACCGAACCACCGAACGCCTTTGGCATCCGCAAGCAAACGCGGTGGGCGGCCGGATGATGTTGGACGTCAGCGACTTGGAGGTGTGGTACGGCGAGTCCCGGGCCGTGCGCGGGGTGTCCTTCCGGGTGGCGGCGGGGGAGCTGGTGGCCATCATCGGCGCCAACGGCGCAGGCAAGACGTCCATCCTGCGCGCCCTCATGGGCTTGGAACGGCCGCGCCGGGGGACCGTCACGCTGGAGGGCACGCCCATCACGGACCTGCCGGCCCACGCCCGCGCGCGCCGCGGCATGGTGATGGTGCCGGAGGGGCGGCGCATCCTTCCGGAGTTCACGGTGGAGGAGAACCTGCGCCTGGGCGCGTACACGCAGGCGAACGGGGCGGCCCTGGCCCGGGCGCTGGAGGAGTCCTTCGCCCTGTTCCCGCGGCTGGCCGAGCGCCGGGGGCAGGCCGGGCGCACGCTCTCCGGCGGGGAGCAGCAGATGCTGGCCATCGCCCGCGCCCTCATGGCCCGGCCGCGGATCCTCCTGCTGGACGAGGTTTCCCTCGGCCTCATGCCCACCATGGTGGCCCAGACCTTCGCCACCATCCGGGACCTGCACCGCCGCGGCGTCACCATCCTGCTGGTGGAGCAGAACGCGCGCATGGCCCTGGGCGTGGCCACCCGCGGCTACGTGCTGGAGACGGGCGCCATCGCCCTGCAGGGCACGGCCGCAGAGTTGGCCGCCAACCCCCAGGTGCAGCGCGCCTATTTGGGGGGCTGAGGCACCGCCCCTCCCGGAAACCGCCCGTGCGGCGTCCCGGTCGATAGCCCCACCCCCGCCACCGCCCCACGGCATCACTCCCCCGTGCCTCTCCTGGCACGCGAATGGCATCCCATTGGTTTCCCGCTTGTAGACGAGTCCCTCCCTGGCGGGATGGGGAGAGGAGCTTGAGAAAAATCAACCACTTCGGTGACGGTCCGGCTTCTGCTCTCCTCGGAGCTAGGTCCTCGGGAGGGGGTGGAAAGCGCCCGGAAAGCCGCCATGAGGGGCCCCGCCGGGGGTGGGCTGTCCGCCCCCCAACGCGGATTTAGGCGAGACCGTGGACGCAGGAGCTCCGACCTCCACGGCAACGAAGCGGTTCGCCGTGGGGATCACCGAGGGTCATCCGATGCTGCCCAGACTCAAGCGTAGCTCTGCCTGAATGAAGAAGGTGGACCGCCTCGGGTGGGCGGCCGGGATGTGCTTCGTGGCGTATGGCCGTCGCATAGGGATCCGTGTCAACAAGCCTGAGGTGCTGGAGCGGCTGAGCCGCCGCCTGCCCTGCGGCTGGCGGCCGGCCGCTTCGCCCGTCGTGGATCACCTGTACTCCGTCGTGGCGGGCGGGAACGGGCCGCACTCGCACGTCCGCCGCTTCAATCTCGTCTATGCGGGCGCGATGCAGTTGGCGCGGACCCTGGATCTCGACGAAGCGCTGGATTCGCTCGAGTCCGACCTTCACCTCTATGTCGCCGCGCGGGCGCGGGGCAAGTTGTTCGTGCACGCGGGAGTGGTGGGATGGCGCGGCCGGGCCATCATCATCCCTGGGCGCACGCTGGCCGGCAAGACCACCCTGGTGGCGGCCCTGGTGCGGGCCGGGGCTACCTACTACTCCGATGAGTACGCGGTCTTGGATGCCCACGGCCGCGTGCACCCATATCCGAAGCCACTCTCGATCCGTCGGGAAGGGGGCCACCGCCCGCAGCGGCTGCCGGTGGAATCCATGGGCGCGGTGGCCGGCGCCAAGCCGCTGCCTGTCGGCCTGATCCTGCTGAGCCGCTATCGGGCGGGGGCGCGGTGGCGGCCCCGGCGCCTCTCGCCGGGACAGGCGGCCCTCGCGCTCCTGGCGGAGACCGTGCCGGCCCGGCGGCGGCCGGCTACGGCCATCGCCAGACTGGGGCGGGTCGCGACGCACGCGCCGGCGCTCAGGGGGGTGCGGGGCGAAGCCGATACGCTGGCGCACGCGCTGCTGGCCCGCGGGGGTGCGTAAATGAAGACCCGTCGAGCCGATGCACAGCCGGAGAGCCTGCGGCCGATGAAGCCCCAGGCGCGCAAGGACGGCCTCGTCGTTCAGGACCTGCCTGACGAGACGCTGGTCTACGATCTCACGCGCGATCGGGCCCACTGCCTGAACCGGGCCGCCGCTCTGGTGTGGCGCCACTGCGACGGCCGGACGACCCCGCGGGACCTGGCGCGTCTGCTGGAAAACGAGGTGGGGCTTCCGGACGACGAGGCGGTGGTCCATCTGGCGCTGGAGCGGCTGGCCAAGGCCCACCTGCTGGAGGGGCACGCCCCTCGCCCATTTGCGGCCGCGCACCACACCCGCCGGGACGTGCTGCGCCGCCTCGGCGTCGCAGCGGGCCTGGCGGTGCTCCTGCCCGCCGTCCAGTCCATCGTCGCCCCCGACGCGGCCCAGGCCGCATCCATGATCACCTCCGCACAATGCTCCGCCAACCCCACCGGCATGGCCGGCAAGTGCTGTTCGAACAACAACCGCCTATGCACCAACTTCTTCGGGTTCGGCATATGCATAGGGGCAGCCTGCTGACGATGCCGCACCCGGAGAGGTCTGGAACGACCGCCCCGATCCCGACGCTGGCACGCGGGTGGGCCATGGCATCGGCCCTGGTGGGATCGTGGCGCCCGAGTCCTTCGCCCCTCGTCCTCTCGCCGGCCGCGCTCGATGACATCGCCCCGCTGGCCCTGGGCACGGGGGCCGCGGGACTCCTCTGGTGGCGGGTGCAGGACCCCGCGCTCCGGGCATCTCCGGCGGCGTCGCGGCTCCAGGCGGCCTATCGCCTGCAGGCCACGCTGGCGGCGGTGCACGAGCACCAGCTCCGGCAGGCCCTCACTCTGCTCCGGTCGGCGCGCGTCGAACCACTCCTGATGAAAGGCTGGGCCGTGGCCCGCCTCTACCCTGCGCCCGGCCTCCGCCCTTATGGCGATCTCGACCTGTGCGTCCGCCCGGAGGAATACGCGGCGGCCCGCGCCGCGCTGGCGGGCGCCGCCGGGAACGCATGCCCCGTGGATCTGCACGCGGGCATCCCGCTGCTTCCCGACCGAAGCCTCGAGGATCTCTACGGCCGGTCGCGCGTGGAAACGGTGGGCGAGATGGAGGTGAGGGTGTTGGGGCCGGAGGATCACCTGCGCCTCCTCTGCCTGCACCTGTTGGACCACGGCGCCTGGCGCCCCCTCTGGCTCTGCGATGTGGCCGCGGCGGTGGAATCGCTCCCGGCAGGCTTCGACTGGGACTACTTTCGGAGGGGGAGTGCGCGCCGCGCCGATTGGACCACCTGCGCGCTGGTTCTGGCCCACCATCTGCTCGGCGCCCGGCTGGACCGCGCGCCGGCCGCGCTGGGCGCGCGGGCGTTGCCCTCCTGGCTCGTCCCCGCCGTCCTGCGGCAGTGGGCGCTGGGCGACCCCCACCGGGAGCCCTTGCTCCACCGCTTGCGCCTGGGCAGCGGGATGTTCGAGTCGCTGCGGCAGAGCTGGCCCGATCCCATCACGGCCACGCTCGGCGTGCGCGGGCCGATCAATCGCCTCCCCCGGCTGCCGTTCCAGCTCGCCCAGTGCCTCAAGCGTTCCGCCCAGATCGCCCTGGAGCTCGTCCGCCCCGCCGCGGCCTGATCGCACGCCTCCGGCATCCCGATCCGGACCGGATCCCTCTCCGTCAGACGAACACCACGCACGGCGGCGGCATCCCGGCCGCCCCCGGTCTTGAAGCCACGGTCCCGAGCCGGGCGCATCCCCACTGGCGGCCTTGCCGCCCGCACGGTGAGGCCGTCCTCTTCCCGAGAGACCCGTTCACCCGGCCGGAGATATCGGCAGGTGACCCGTCTGTCTCCTCCTGCCACGCAGCCCCAGACCGTCACCTCGCGGGGATTGCCTTGGGAGGCGAAAACGACATATACTCCGGCGCCACCTGGACCTCGCCCCCAAGGGCCCGTCCCAATGGCCCCCGCGCGCCCCGGCGGCGCTGGACGGAAGGGACCGCCATGGAAGTGAAACAGCCCTGGGTGACCTGCATCCTCACCGATATCCTCCTCACCCACGTCGCCGAGACCCCCCGGGGGATCGACCTCATCAATTTTCCGATCCTCTTCAAAGGGCTGGAGGGGTTCGAGCCGCCGGCACAGCCCGAGGTCTTCCTCCGGGAGGCGCACAATTGGGTGCCCCTGCAGGTGCTCCGGGCGCTCACCGCCCAGTGCCAATCCATCACCGGGGACAGGGACTTCGCCTACCATGCCGCCCGGACCTACTTCGACCCCGCCAAGGAAGAGCTTCCTTCGCTCTTCAGGATCCTCATCCGCGTCCTGCACGATATCCGCTCGGTCCTCATCTGCTCGCACCTGTTCGGCGCCTCCCAGACCAACTACCTGCGGGCCCAGCCCATCGAGCGGCCCGGGACGACCTCGGAGCTCTTCGTCCTGACCCAGTTCGAGGACATCGCCCGGCCGTCCATCGGTGCCATCGGCTTCCTGCGCGGCATCTTCGAGGGGTTCCCCCGCCTCCTGCCCGCCCTGGGCGAGGTCCGGTGCACCGAGGAGATCTCGCAACTGTCCATCGAGCAGATCGTCCTCGGATTCCCCGACTTCCAGATCGCCGGCCAGGGGGATACGATCACCATCCAGCACGCGACCTCGAAGCGCCCGGTGGTCACGGCCAGGCGCATCCCGCTGCGGGAGGAATCGCTCCCGGTCGCGCCGGAATTCCGCCCGGACAGCCCCGACGCCGCCGTCGTGCCCCCGCGGGGGGAACGCATCCAAGTGCTCACCGACGCCGAGGAGACCGACGCCGCGCGCCGGCCCACGGCCACCTTCGCCTACACCATCATCCAGCCGGGCACGGTCGCGGCCGGGAACCTCTCCTATACCTTCGAGGCCGGCCGCGTGTACGACGCCCCCTACTCGCGCTTCCGCTTCACCTGGGCCGGGAGCCCGGTGGCCCAGACCCGCCTCTCGGTGGAGGAGCTGCGCCGGGAGATCTCCCAGCTCCTCTTCGATTACCTCCGCCAGATGAAGGTGGCGCACACGCGCATGGCGCAGGACCAGACGGAGAAGCGCACGCTCCGCCTGGAGAATATCCAGTTGCGGCGCGCCATCGGGGAGGAGTTCGGGTTCGCCGGGATCGTGGGCCGGAGCCCGAAGATGCGGGAGCTGTTCGCCGTCATCCGGTCGCTGGCCGAGACGGACGTCACGGCGCTGATTCAGGGCGAGACGGGCACGGGGAAGGAGCTGATCGCCCGGGCCATCCACTACCACAGCCCCCGGCGGGAGCACCGGTTCGTGGCCGTCAATTGCGGGGCGCTCTCGGAAACGCTCCTGGAGAGCGAGCTCTTCGGCCACGAGAAGGGGGCCTTTACCGGGGCCATCGCGCAGCGGAAGGGGATCTTCGAGGCGGCCGACGGCGGGACGCTCTTCCTGGACGAGATCGGCGAGGTCCCGCCCAGCACCCAGGTGAAGCTGCTGCGGGTCCTCCAGGAGGGGGAGTTCCAGCGGGTGGGCGGCTCGGGAACCATCCGGGTCAACGTGCGGATCGTGGCGGCCACCAACCAGAACGTGGACGAGCTGGTGAAGCGTGGCCAGCTCCGGCAGGACCTCTACTACCGGCTGAACGTGTTCCCCATCAAGGTCCCCGCCCTGCGGGAGCGGCGGGAGGACATCCCCCTCCTGGTCTCCCACTTCCTGGCGCGGCGCAAGCCGGGCCTGGGAAAAGCCATCTCCGGGCTGAGCCCGGCGGCCATGGCCGCCCTCATGGCCCACGCGTGGCCGGGCAACGTGCGCGAGCTGGAGAATACGATCCAGCGCATGATGGTGACCGCCAAGCACGACGTGCTGGACGTGGAGGACCTTCCCGACGAGCTCCGCGGGGCCGGGCCGGGCCCCGGGGAGCCGCCGGGCAGCCTCAAGGGCATCGCCCGGGAGTCGGCCGGCATTGTGGAGAAGCAGGCCATCCTCGACGCCCTCGCCAAGACCGGAGGCAACGTGACGCGGGCGGCCAAAGCGCTCGGGGTCAGCCGGGCGACGCTGCAGAACAAGATGAAGGCCTACGGCCTGCGCGCACGCACGGGCTGAGCGGTGCCAAGTCCTCTGGCCGGCGCCCCGGAGATGTCGCCCGGCCGGCCGGTCACCTCCGCCCACCACGCTCCATCCGCCACCCAGAGCACATCTCCCCGATAATCTTCAGGAAATCCCCACTTCACCCGGCGCCCCTCTCTCCGGCCGATCCTGCTGGCACCGGGCTTGCCTAGGTCCCTCCACAACCGCGCTCACGCACACGCGAGGCCGGATCTCGCAGGGAGGCGACCATGCGCATGCGGATGGACAACGGCCATCCACTGGGACGGAACAATGTCACCCTGTCCTGGTGGCTGATCGGGATCGGGATGGCCGGCGGGGCGATCATGGGCCTCTGGTCCTTCGATGGACCGGTCCGCCCGCCGGCCGGCTTCCTTCTGTACGACGACCTGCCCCGCCGCCTCCTCCGCTTGGCCCATGTGGCGTCGGTGGCCCTGCCGGCCCTGAACCTCCTCTACGTGCCCTGGATGGGGCGCGCGTCCCTAGGAGAACTCGAGCGGGAGTTGGGTTGCCGACTGCT
>DASPOZ010000272.1:0-2372 GCA_035625755.1 Candidatus Sulfotelmatobacter sp. | reverse complement strand
GGGCCTTTTTGAGCAGCCTGCTAAGGCGAGGGAGGTTTATTCGGCGCTGTGAGGATTTTGCTGAGCAACGATGACGGCATCGGCGCCCCCGGCCTCAGGGCCCTGGCCGAGGCCCTCGCCGCGCTGCGCTCCCGGTCGGGGGCGACCACGGTCACCTCGCCCAGGGCGGCGAGGGCCTCGGCCAGCGCCCTGAGACCCGGGGCGCCGATGCCGTCATCGTTGCTCAGCAGGATCCTCACAGCGCCGAATAAACCTCCCTCGCCTTAGCAGGCTGCTCAAAAAGGCCCAGGTGCAAGGCAGCACGCGATGCGCCGACTGAGGCGTACACCGGGTACGCCGCAGGGAGCGCGCGAGCGCGCCAACGCCGCAGATGGGCCTTTTTCAGCAGCCTGCGGAAATTGGTCGGGGCGATTGGATTTGAACCAACGACCCCTGGCCCCCCATGCCAGTGCGCTACCAGGCTGCGCCACGCCCCGAAATTATTTTCCTGCCCGCCGCGCCGAGAGGCACGGCTCGCCGTCTACCGCTGTCCCGTAGCCCCCGGCCCGCCCGCAGCGGCCAACGGGCCCAGCGAACTGGCCAGGCCCTCGAGGCCATCGCGGAGGCGCGCCAGGGCGGTCAGGAGGTCATCGGTGGGCCTGCCGGCCCGCTCCTCCCGTGTCAGTTCCCGCTTGGCGCCCTCGATGGTGAATCGCTCGCGGTATAGCAGGTCCCGAATGCGGAGGACCAGCTCCACCTCCCGCTGGCGATAGAGCCGTTGTCCGGACCCGCTCTTCTTGGGCTGGAGTTGGGGGAACTCCGTCTGCCAGTAGCGGAGGACGTAGGCGGGAACGCCGGCCAAGGTCGCCACCTCGCCGATCCGGAAGTACAGCTTGTCCGGGATTGCGGCGCCCGCCCCGGCCGCGGAGGGGCGCCGGGCGGCGCCTTCCTTTCGCACCAGCAAGGCGTCCCGCTCCGGCATCTCCACCAGCCCCTAGCAGGCTGCTGAAAAAGGCCCAACAGCTTTCCCCGCTGCCTCGGCGGCAGCGGGTGCGGCGTTGGCGTGCTGGCGCGGCGCTGCGACGTACGGCCCCAGTACGCCTCGCGCCTCGCCTCGCACGCCGCCTTGCATCTGGACCTTTTCGAGCGGCCTGCGCAAAAGCGGGTCCTTCAGCATCCTACGAGGTCGCCTGCTGGTTGACGATGGCGTGGAGCTGCTTCCCGGGCTTGAACTTCAGCACCTTCCGGGCGGTGATGGTGATCTCGTCGCCCGTCTGCGGGTTGCGCCCCTTGCGCGCCCGCTTGGCCCGGATCTGGAACGACCCGAAGCCGACGAGCTGGATCTTCTCCCCTTTCTGGAGGGTGTTCTTGATGATGCTCAGGGTGGCCTCAACGGCCTCCATCGCCTGCTTTTTTGTCAGCCCCTTCTCCGCCACAAGGGCTGCGATATCTGCCTTTGTCACGCCTCCACCCTCCTCGCTCCACCCTGCACGCGCCCAATCCAAGATGGGAACGATAACAAATTGCGTCCCCATCGTCAAGAAGAAACTTCAATTCTTCACGACTAAGTAGGGGAATCCTTTGCCCTTGAGCTCAGCTCCCTTGGCCTGCGCCTCGGCCCTCGAGGGAAACGAACCGACACGCACCTGGTAGATGGTGGCATTCTGGGCCTGGTCCTGTATGCGCGGGGGATAGTTGGATTTCTGGAGTTCCCGGGCCAGATCGATGGCGTCGTCCTCGTTGGTGAAGCTTCCGGCCTCCACCGAAAACCGGCCGGCCGCCGCCGGGGTGACGCGGGCCGCGATGCCCTGCGCGGCCAGGCGCTTGGCCACCTCCTCGGCCCCGGCGCGATCGCCGTAATCCCCCGTGGTGACCACGTGGCGCCGCAGGTGGGCCATGCCCTTCCGGATCACGGGGGCGTAGCCGAGCTGTTCCAGCCGCTGCTTCAGCTTCTGGGCGTTGCCTTCGTTGACCATCGCCCCCACCTGCAGGCTGAAGGTGCCGGCCGCGGCCGCTGCCTGCGCTGGAAGGGCCGGCGGCGGGGCCGCCGCCGGAGCCTCCCCGGGAGCAGCCTTCGCGATCTTGGCCGGTTCGGCTTTCGCCGGCGCCGGGGTCTTGGCCTCGGCCTTCGCCGGTGGCGGCGTTGCTTCGGCCGGCGCGACCGCGGGCGCCGGGGCGGCCGGCGGGGGCCCCGCCTTCGCCGGGGGTGCTGCGGGGGCTGCGGGCGCTGCGGGCCCCGGCGTGCCTGGCCCGGCCTGGGCCTGCTTCGCCGGCGCCGTCCCCGAGGGGGGCGCGGGGGCCTTGGCGATGGGCCGGATGGGGCGCGGCGGCAGCGTGGGCTTCGGGGCCAGGAACTGGCTGAGCTGCGTCATCGCAAGGTAGCCGCCCCCGGC
>DASPOZ010000271.1:0-7292 GCA_035625755.1 Candidatus Sulfotelmatobacter sp. | reverse complement strand
AAATGGAGCGGGCGTGCCGGGCGGCGAGGTGCCGGATCATGATCCCGCGTTCCTGGAGGCGGGCGTGGAGGACGGCCACGCCTGCGGCCGTCAACCCACCTGGGGCATGCCCGTTCTGGCTGCTGGGCGAACGTCTGTTGCTGCTTTTCGCTGGGCGAAACACCACAGATGCGGAAGTTGCACATGTCACGGCGAAGAACGGCCTCTGAGACCCCGGGGCGCGCCCCACGCGACATCCAGCCGGCCCGGGATCGCCCCGCAGCCGGTGTGTATCCTATCCATCTCCCGGTAGCAGCGTCGCCGGTCGGCCTTCCGCCGACGCGGCGCGCGCTCTTCCAAATCATCGCGGGGCGGCGTCTTGAGGCCCTGTTTTCGGGCGCAGGGCGCCACGGTCTCATCGACGCCGTCTATCGCGACATGCACTAGACGAGCCCGAGCTGCTTTCTCGACGCGATAATGGAGGAGGGGCGACGAAACCTCGTCTGAGGTCGTTCGTGAGGTTCGGGGCGCCCTTCGAGGGGAGCATCGGCGCAGAACCCCTGCAGGGCGCCGACCCCATCGTCACTGGAACAATGGGCCCCTGAGGCCCATCCGTCCCCGTCCGTGATGCATCGCCGCGCGGGGGATCCTCGCCCGCCCATGCTACACCGCCGGCGCGCTTCCCGTGGGGCGCTCCCTCCCCACCGGGGCCGCGGATGCCCCGCTCGGGACGTGGCGGATCGGTATCGTTCTGTGGGGTCTCACGCAGAATCGCGAGGTTCCCGCGGGCCCGACCGCGGCCCGGCGGCTGGCATCGCCGTTGCTGGCGATGAGTGCCGCGGAGGACTGCGGGGACTACAACCATGCGGAACCGCAAACTCATCCTGCTCGCCGGCGCCGATGATGGGACGCGCCGCGCCGTGGAGGAGTCGCTGCGGGGCGCGGGATACGATCTGGCCATCGCCGGCGTGGGGAGCGAGGCGGTCAAGGTCGCCCTGGATCGGAGCCCGGCCGCGGCCGTGATCGACCTGGATCTGACCGAGCTGTCCGGCCTCGGCGTGATCGAGATCTTGCAACGGGCCCGGCCGCACCTCCCCCTGGTCGTCCTCGCGGGCGACGCCTCGATGGAGGTGGGCCGCCGGATCCTCGAGATGGGCGTGTTCTATTTCCTAGTCAAACCGATCGATGCCGGCGAGGTGCTCTCCGCCGTGGAGAGCGCGCTGGCGGCGCGCCGTGGCCAGGGCGCCGTGGCCTGAACCTCCCCGCTGTCTCCGCTCCCCCTCTCGCTTCGTCCCGAAGCCTGATCTGCCCCGCCTCGTCGCACCCTGCCCACCGGCCAATCCTCACGCGCCCGCCGTGTGCCACGGCCCCCGTCATAACGCGGCAGCGAAAAGGGGTCATGGGGCGGCATTGCCGCAGCGCATTTGGGATGTATTTCTCGGGAGTTAGAGTTCGGTCAGGTTGTCCGCACTGTGGCAGGGGCGCCCCATATTGCCCGGAAAGATTGGGAGGGGCCGGCGGCCCCGTGGCGGCCGAAAATGTCTTGGAGACTTTAGAATTCGTGGGATGGGTCGGGAGGGGGGCCCGCCGGAATGGCCCCCCACCCTTGGCACCCGCGTTGCTCACCTCTTGTGCCGGAATGGTGCGGCGCCGTCCGGAAGGCTACGGCGCGCCGGGAGCACGAGAAACGCCGCGGAGCGGCGGGGAGGATATTGCCCATGCTTGTTCGCGAATGGATGACGAGGGACCCGCTCACGGCGGGACCGACGACCTCGATCAAGGCCGCGTGGAAGTCCCTCCAGGAGCGACGCATCCGCCACCTCCCGGTGGTGGAGGAGGGCAGGCTGGTGGGCATCGTGACCGACCGCGACCTGCGGCGCGTGCTGCCCTCCCCGGCCACGAGCCTGGAGATCCACGAGCTGCACTACCTGCTGGACAAGATCACGGTGTCGGAGGTCATGACCAAGGACGTGATCACCACCACGCCCTTCACGCCCATCCCCGAGGCCGCGCGCACCCTCCTGCGGAACCGCATCGGGGCGCTGCCGGTGGTGGAGGCCGGGACGCTGGCCGGCATCCTGAGCCTGACGGACGTGCTGGAGGCCTACACCTCGGCTGCCGAGGCCGGGGTGATGGAGCGGGTGGCCTGACGTGGATGTGAGCGCCGCCGTCACACGGACGCTGGAGACGGCCCGGGGGCCCATCACCCTGGTGGGCCGGGCAAACCCGGACCTGCTGGCCCGGCATCCCCTGGAGGACGGCATCGGCGCCTTCAGCCACTACAGCCGTTACGCCACGGAGATCCAGGGCAACGCGCTGGTACGGGTGGCCGGCCTGCCCGAGGGGCGGGTGCTGGTGGCGGTGCACGGCGGCCGGATCGTGGCGTTCCTCACCTTCCACCCGGCGGATCGGGAGCTCCGCTGGGGGCACGAGAACTTCCCCGAGTTGCTGGAGCTGGGGGGCATCGAGACGAGCCGCAACTATCGGAGGCTCGGGATCGCGCCCGCCCTGATGGCCCTGGCCTTCGACGGCGGCGACTACGACCACCGGATCGTGTACGCCACCGGCTACACCTGGTGCTGGGATCTGGATGCCACCGGCCTCTCCAAGGGGAGGTATCGGGAGAAGATCCTGGCCCTGTTCCGGCGCTTCGGGTTCGATGAACACGTGACCGACGAACCCAACATCCGGTTCGACTGGTGCAACGTCCTGATGGTCCGGATCGGCCCGCGCGTACCCCTGGCCGCGCACCGGCGGTTCCTGGACCTGCTGTTCGAACGGCACGCCGGCCTGGCGGCCTGAGGCCGCGGCCGCGGAAGGAAGCGGGCGGCGGGCCGCGATTCACGAAGCGAGCGGTTCGCGGAAGGAGGAGGCTGCTATGGAGTTCAAACGGATTCTCGCCCCAACGGATTTCTCGCCCTTCGGCGAGGTGGGCCTGCGGGCCGCCGCCGACCTGGCGCACCGCGTGGGGGCACGGCTCTCGCTGCTCCACGTGATCCCCGAGGACGAGCTGGAGGCGCTGGCCAGCGCGCACCAGCCCCGCCACCCGGTGGACCTGATCTATCAGGACATGGAGACGGCCCTCATGGACCAGTTCCGCCGCGTGGTGCCGGCCGAGGTGCGGCGCGACCTCGCCGTGGAGCCGGTGGTCACGGTGGGGGCGCCCGTCACGGAGGTCCTGCGCGCGGCGCGGCTCAAGGAGGCCGATGTCATCGTGATGGGCACCCACGGCCGCACGGGACTGACCCGGATGGTGATGGGCAGCGTAACCGAGCAGGTGGTGCGCAGGTCCCCCTGCCCGGTGCTCACGGTGCGCCCGGCCGAGGTGCTGGCCGAGGCGGTCGCCTAGCCCCCGCCGCCCCCGGGCGGCGCGGCGGGCGGGACGGAGGAGACGGGACCCGGGCGATGGGCGCGGTGCGCGTGCTGGTGGTGGACGACGAGGGCGATTTCCGCGCCAGCGTGCGCACCTGCCTGGAACGCGAGGGGTATGCCGTCCAAGAGGCGGTGGACGGCGCCGAGGCGCTGAAACGCCTCGAGGCCGAGACCTACGACCTGGCCATCATGGATCTCTCCCTTCCCCGCCTGCCCGGGCTGCGCCTGCTGGAGGCGCTGCGGGCGGCCGGCCGGCCGGGCCCGCCCACGATCATCGTCACCGCCTTCGGCGACTGGGGGTCCTACGCGCGGGCCCTGGAGCTGGGCGCCCTCACCTTTCTGAGCAAGCCCCTGAGCATGGCGGATCTCCTGCGGGAGGTGGCGCGGGCCCTGTCCGCGCGGCCGGGCGCCGGGGCGGGGAGCGCCCCGGGGAGGATATGATGAAAGCGGTTCGGAAGATCCTGTTCCCCACCGATTTCTCCGAGCCCTCGGAGGCGGCCTGGACCTTCGCCCTCTCCTTCGCCAAGGAATTCGGCGCGGAGGTGGTACTGCTGCACGTGGTGCCGGAGCCGCCGCGCCTGGCCGAGGCGTACGAGATGGGCTACACGCCGGAGCGGTTCATCAAGGCGGCCACCGAAGAGGCCAACCGCCTGATGGCGGACATGCAGGCCAAGGCGGGCGACTGGAAGGTCACGCTCCTCCCGAGAGTCCGGCAGGGGGTGGAGTTCCGCGAGATCATCGCCGCGGCCCGGGAGGAGGAGGCGGACCTGATCGTCATGGGGACCCACGGACGCACCGGCCTGGCCCACGCCCTCATCGGCAGCGTGGCCGAGAAGGTGGTGCGCAAGGCCCCCTGCCCGGTGCTGACGGTCCGGCACCCCAAGATGAAATTCGAGATGCCCTGATGCATCTATGCGGGCTGCGGGATCCGGAAGGCGGAAGGGTGGTGAGGGATCGAGTGGGTCCCGGCATTCCGCAATCCGCGCTCCGCGATCCGCATTCGGAACAGGAGGTGGATGCCATGTTCAAGAAGATCCTGGTGCCGCTGGACGGGTCCGCCCTGGCGGAGGCGATCCTCCCCCAGGTGACGGAGCTGGCGCGCGTGCACGCCGCCGAGCTGGTGGTCCTCCGGGTGGCCCTGGCCCATGCCTTCCCCGGGGCGGACCCCACCGAGGCGCAGCTCCACGCTGTGCGCGACAGCGAGAAGTACCTGGAGGGGGTGGAGCAAGGCCTGAAGGGCGGGGGGCTCCGGGTGTCCAGCGTGGTCCGCTACGGGCACGCGGCGGAGGAGATCCTGGACCACGCCGCCTTCGCCGGCATCGACCTCATCGCCATGTCCACCCACGGGCGCACGGGCGTGAGCCGCTGGGTGCTGGGCAGCGTGGCCGAGAAGGTGCTGCGGGCGTCGTCCACGCCCCTGCTCCTGGTGCGGGCGCCGGGGGCGGGCACGACCACCGAGTGAGGGGCGAGGGACCGTTCGCCTTCACCGCTCAGCCGCCGGCCGGGCGCCTTCCGTATCCGGCCGACGGCTGGCGCCTTGAAGGGGAAGGCCGATGCGCATCGAACGCCGCATGAAGCGCGACGTGGTGACGGTGCGGCCCGCGGACACCTTCCTGCACGCCATGCACCTGATCCGGGACCGGGGCATCCGCCACCTCCCCGTGGTGGAGGGGCGGCAGGTCGTGGGCATCGTGACGGACCGGGACATCCGCCAGGCGTCGGTCTCGCCGGCCAGCCACCTCAGCACCTCCGAGGCGCAGGCCCTGCTGGAGAAGGTGACCGTGGCCGAGATCATGAGCAAGCCGGCCATCATCATCGACCCGGAGGACACGGTGGAGGAGGCGGCACGGCGGCTCCTGAAGCATCGCATCGGGGGCTTGCCGGTGGTGCGGGACGGGAAGCTGGTGGGGATCATCACCGAGACGGACGTCCTGGAGGCCTTCCTGGACGTCATGGGGATCACCGAAACCAGCGGCCGCCTGGAACTGGTGATCGAGGACCGGCCGGACCCGGGGGCCTTCCAGGAGGTGTGCCGCGCCATCGCGGACCAGGGCGCCGACATCGCCAGCGTGGTGGCGGCCCGGGCGGCGCACCAGGGGCGGGACCGCAAGGTCCTCATCTTCCGGGTGGAGGCGCCGGACTTCGATGCGCTCATCGCGCACCTGAAGGCGGCTGGCTTCCCGGTGCTCTCGGCCGTGCGGTAGGATCGCGCGGCCCGGTTGGCACCGGGTGTTGCAGAATTCGGACGGTCCTCGCCAAGGGAGGACACGGTCCGGGGGTGAATCCGAGAGGGCCATCGCCTCGCGCCGCCCATCCGCCCCGAGCCTGCTCGGCGCGAAATCCCTTTCCCCTCCTTGCCAAAGGGGGGCCGGGGGGGATTTGGGTGCGGCTGTGGGGATACGCGCCTCTCGGTAGGGCCCGCGGGGAGGCCATCGCGTCCCGCCGCGCGCGGGCGTGAGGCAGTTGGGCGCCGGCACCTCTTTCATGCAGGCGCGGGCGCCCTGTCGGTGGCAGGTAAGCTTCCCCGCGAACGAAGCGTTGCGACCGGCTTGGGTGGCCCAAGCTCTGCCAACGCTGAGCAGAGGGGAGGGTAGGACGATGCCGATGGATCAGATCGTCAAAGAGAAGTTCCCGAGGACGGTCACCCTGAAGGATGGGACGTCGGCCACGCTGCGGCCCATGGTGAAGGAAGACGCCGGGAAGCTCTTCGAATTCTTCAAGAACGTCCCCCCCCAGGACCGCACGTTCTTCAAGGAGGATGTGGGCCGCCGGGACGTGATAGACGCCTGGGCGCGCACGCTGGATTACGAGAAGATCCTGCCCCTGCTGGCCGAGGCGGACGGGCGCATCGTGGGCGATGCCACCCTGCACCGCCGCACCTTCGGCTGGATGAGCCACGTGGGGCGGCTGCGGGTGGCCACGTCGGAGGATTACCGGCACCGGGGGCTGGGCACGCGGCTGGTGCAGGCCCTCATCGAGGTGGCCCGGGAGGCGGACCTGGAGAAGGTGGACGTGGGCCTCATGGCGGATCAGGGGCTGGCCATCCGCGCCTTCGAGAAGCTCGGGTTCGTGAAGACGGCCACCTTCCCGGAGCACGTGAAGGACATGGGGGGACGGCGGCACGACTTCGTGGTGCTGGTGTACGACCTGAAGGCGGACGAGGATCTGTACTGAGTGAGGGTGCTCGGCCCCCGGTTCCCGCCGGGGGCCGAGCACGTCGCCCCATGGCGCTCCCTCAGAGGGTTTCCCGAGAGGCAGGGCGGGACGGGCTCGGCGCCGCGCCGGCCCCGGCGGGGATGCCCCTGCGCCCGCGGCGGATCCTGGTTCCCGTGGACTTCTCCCCGCACGCCCAGGGCGCGCTGGCCGCCGCGGCCGCCCTGGCCCGCCGCCTGGGGGCCAGGCTGGACGTCGTCCACGTGATCCCGGACGAGGAGATCCGGGCCATCGCCAGGTCCCGCCTGGCCCGCCGCGGCCTGGACCAGATCCTCGAAGACCTGGGGCAGGCCGTGGAGGAGCACGCCTTGGCCACGGCCGGCGTGGGGCGAAACGGCGGCCTCGATGTGCGGGCGATGGCCGTTTCGGGCCTGCCGGCCGAGGGCATCCTGCGGGCGGCGTGGCGCCTGCAGGCCGACCTGATCGTCATGGCCACCCACGGCCGCACGGGCCTGCTCCACGCCGTGATGGGCAGCGTGGCCGAAGCCGTGGTGCGCCGCGCGCCGTGCCCCGTCCTGACCATCCGCCCCCCGGCCAGCTAACGCCACTCGCCGGGGTGGCCCCCGCGGCGCACTGTGGAGACCTCCGCAACTCTGCTTGGACATTCGAGGTCACCCCTAATCAGGCTCCGCTGTGCTCCCTGGTGCAATGATAAGCATCCGGGGGCAGGGGCGAAATAGGGGCAGAAATTGCGTCCGGGGGGGGCCAGCGGGGCGACCTCCTTGACA
>DASPOZ010000270.1:0-8505 GCA_035625755.1 Candidatus Sulfotelmatobacter sp. | reverse complement strand
CCACACGAAGCTCCCCAGCTACCTCCTCCCGGCCTTCCCGCCCATGGCCTTCCTGGTGGCCGGGTGGTTGGAGGACGGCGCGGCCCCCCGCCGGGCCTGGCGCTGGGGGGCCGCCATCCTGGGCGCCATGGGCCTGGCCCTGGCCGCGGGGTCCGCCGCCGTCCCCTGGATCCTCCGGGCGGCCGCCCCCCGGGTGCCCGTCCTCGCCGCGGCGCCCTACACCGGCTGGGTGCACGGGCTTCTGGCCGTGTTGTTCGCCGCCGGGACGGCGACCGGGGCGGTCGCGGCATGGGGCGCCCGCCGGCGCGTGGCCGTGGGGGCGCTGGCGGGCATGATGCTCCTCCTGGCCGCCGCCCTGGTGCAATGGGTCGTGCCGCTGGCGCACGCGGTCCTGCAGGGCCCCCTGGAGACCCTGGTGCTCGCCATGCGGGAGCGCCTGCGCCCGGGCGATACGGTGGTGGTGTATGGTTTCAACGCCCCCAGCGTCGTGTTCTACGCCGGGCGGCGCGTGGTGAAGGTGGAGCGGGGGGACCGCGAGGGGCTGCGCCGCGAGTTGAGTCCGCCCCGCCGGGCCTTCGCCCTGGTGCGGATACAGGACCGTGGGGATCTCGCGGGTTTGCCCGGCGTTTTCCCCCTGGCACAAGGCGGGGAATATAGCGTATACTTAGGAGGTTTGTCCCCGTGACACGACGGAGTGGGGTACGCCGTGGACGCTCAGGCCATCCAGAAGATCGTGTTCGCGCCGGTGGCCGCCAAACTGGACGCGCTGGAGGCGCACCTGCGGAGCGATCTGGAGCCCCGCGGCGATCTGATCGGTACCGTCGGCAATTATGTCCTGGGGAGCGGGGGCAAGCGGGTGCGGCCCGCCCTGCTGCTGCTCTGCGCCAACGCCTGCGGGTATGGCGACGGCGCGGCCGCCGCAGATTCAGGGAGCCCGGCCCCCCGCGATGTCATCCTGGCGGCGGTGGCCGAGTGGATGCACGTGGCGACCCTGATGCACGATGATGTCATCGACGGCGCCGACAAGCGGCGCGGCCGCCCCTCGGCCAACGCCACGTGGGGGGCCAACGTCTCGGTCCTGGTGGGCGATTACCTCTACGCCCGGTCCATCCAGGTCCTCGTGGGCGATGGGGACCCGGCCATCCTGGACACCTTCGCCGAGGCCACGGTGCGCATGGCCGAGGCCCAGGTCCTGGAGCACGAACTCAAGGGGAAGCTGGACGTCTCGCTGGACGACTACCTGCGGATCATCGCCGGGAAGACGGCGGCGCTGATCGCCGCCTCCTGCCGCGCCGGGGCGCTGGTGGCCGGCGCCCCCCCCGAGGCCGTGGCGGCCATCACGGCCTTCGGCCGCAGCCTGGGCATCGGGTTTCAGCTGGTGGATGACGCCCTGGACTACGTGGCGCGCGAGGAACGTCTGGGCAAGCCGGTGGGGAGCGATTTCCGCGCGGGGAAGATCACCTATCCCCTCATCCACTGCTGGCGTGAGGCCTCCGAGGGGGACCGACGTACCCTGCGGGCCCTGGCGGCCCGGACCGAGCTGGACGCGGCGGACGTGGACGAGGTCCGCCGCATGGTGGAACGGTACGGGGCCGTGCGGGCCACCATGGACGTGGTGGACGGGTATCTGGGGCGGGCCAAGGGTCTCCTGGCGGCGGTGGAGGACACCCCGGCCCGGCACGCGCTGGGGTTCATGATCGACTTCGTGCGCCAGCGGGACTGGTGAACGACCCCTCCCGCCTCGCGTGACCGGCATGGAACGCCTTCGCAACTTCTGCATCATCGCTCACATCGATCACGGGAAGTCCACGCTGGCCGACCGGCTGCTGGAGCACACCGGGGCCATCGCCCCCCGGCAGATGGAGGACCAGGTACTGGACCAGATGGACCTGGAACGGGAGCGGGGCATCACCATCAAGGCCAAGGCGGTGCGCCTGGCCTATCGGGCCCGGGACGGGGCGGACTACGTCCTCAACCTCATCGACACGCCGGGCCACGTGGATTTCAGCTCGGAAGTCTCCCGCAGCCTCTCGGCCTGCGAGGGCGCCCTCGTGGTGGTGGACGCCTCCCAGGGGGTGGAGGCCCAGACCCTGGCCAACACCCACCTGGCCAGCCAGCACAAGCTGGTCCTGATCCCGGTCATCAACAAGATCGACCTGCCCAACGCCGACGTGCCGAAGGTCCTCCAGCAGGTGGAAGAACTCCTGTTCCTGGACCGGGGCGAGGCCATCCCGGCCAGCGCCAAACAGGGCATCGGCACCGAGGAGGTCCTGGAGGCGGTGGTGCAGCGCATCCCGCCGCCGCAGGGCGCCCCGAACGGTCCCCTGCGGGCCCTGGTGGTGGACTCGTGGTTCGACCCGTACGTGGGGGTGATCGTCTCCGTCCGCGTGGTGGACGGGGCGGTGCGCCCCGGCAGCCGGATCCTCTTCTGCTCCTCGGGAGCGGTCTTCGAGGTCAGCCAGGTGGGGGTCTTCACGCCCAGGATGCGCAAGGCGGAGTCGCTGGAGGCCGGCGAGGTGGGCTACATCGTCGCCGGCATCAGGGACGTGGCCCAAAGCCAGGTGGGGGACACCATCACCGAGGCCGACCGGCCGGCGGCCCACCCCCTGCCCGGGTTCCAGAAGGTCCGCCCCATGGTGTTCGCCGGTCTCTACCCCACCGACACCAGCGGCTACCTCGCCCTCAAGGAGGCGCTGGGCAAGCTCCGCCTCAACGACGGGTCCGTCAGCTTCGAGCCCGAGACCTCCGTGGCCCTGGGCTTCGGCTTCCGCTGCGGCTTCCTGGGACTGCTCCACATGGAGATCATCCAGGAACGCCTGGAGCGGGAGTTCGGCACGAGCCTGCTCACCACCGTCCCCACCGTGGTGTACCGGGTGACCCGGAGCGACGGGGCCGTGGTGGAGGTGGACAACCCGGCCACCTTGCCGCCGCCCCAGCAGCGGGTCCGGATCGAGGAGCCGTACGTCCGGGCCTCCATCCTCACGCCACAGGAATATCTGGGCGGCCTGCTGCAACTCTGCCAGGAGAAGCGCGGGGTGCAACAGGGGATGGAGTATCTGCCCGACGGGCGGGTGATCCTGACCTACGAGCTCCCCCTCAACGAGATCGTGCTGGACTTCTACGACCGCCTGAAATCCCTGAGCCGGGGGTACGCCTCCCTGGACTACGACTTCCTGGAGTATCGCGAGGGGGATCTGATCAAGCTGGACATCCTGGTGAACGGCGAACCGGTGGACGCCCTGTCGTTCATCGTGCACCGGGACCAGGCGTACCCCCGGGGGCGGGGCCTGGTGGAGAAGATGCGCGAGCTCATCCCCCGGCAGCTCTTCGAGGTGGTGATCCAGGCGGCCATCGGCGGGAAGGTGATCGCGCGGGAGAGCGTGGCGCCGCTCCGGAAGAACGTCACGGCCAAGTGTTACGGCGGCGACGTGACGCGCAAGCGGAAGCTCCTGGAGAAGCAGAAGGAAGGGAAACGGCGCATGAAGCAGGTGGGTCGGGTGGAGATCCCCCAGGAGGCCTTCATGGCCCTGCTGCAGGTGCAGCAGGACTAGCAGGCTGCTGAAAAAGGCCCAGCTCTCCATTGCGGAATGCGGATTGCGGAATGCGGAATCCGCGCGCCGCCTTGCATCTGGACCTTTGTGAGCAGCCTGCGGAAGAGCAGGTTTTTCAGCCGCCCGTTAGGGTGCCGTCGGCCGGCGGCGGGCCGGATGCGGCGCAGCGAACACGCATGAGCAGAAACAGGGGTTCAGGGATGCGACGATCGGCGAAGGATCTGAAGGACGTTCCCACGACGGAGGAGCGGCAGGCCGGAGAGGCCGGGACCGAGCAGCGGCGGGACCGCAACGGCCGCACCGCCGCCCCGGCCCGGCAGAAATCCTTCGCCCGGGAGCTCGTGGAGACCATCGTCCTGGCCCTGGTCCTGGCCATGATCATCAAGACCTTCGTCATCCAGGCCTTCAAGATTCCCTCCGGGTCCATGCTGAACACCCTCCAGATCGGAGACCACATCCTGGTGAATAAATTTATCTACCGGTTCACCGATCCGGTGCGGGGCGACATCATCGTGTTCCTCTACCCGGAAGACGAGAGCCGGGATTTCATCAAACGGATCATCGGTCTTCCCGGGGACACGCTGGAGATCCGCGACCGGGTGGTCTACATCAACGGAAAGCCGCTGAAGGAGCCGTACACCATCTTCCAGGGGGCCGGCGGTTTTGGTAACCCGCACACCCCGTTCGAGAACTTTCCCCTCACCCACGTGCCCGAGGGCAAGTACTTCATGATGGGGGACAACCGCGACTCCAGCATGGACAGCCGGGCCTGGGGTTTCCTGGACCGGTCGAAGATCCGGGGCAAGGCGCTGATCATCTACTGGTCCTGGCGGCCGGACCCCAACGCCCCCGAGCTGGCCAGCTGCAGCCTATCCGACCCCGTGTCCTGCGTGGTGCTCCCCTGGTCGCTGCTGAAGCTGTGGGGCTACAACCTCGTCCACCTGGCGGATCGGGTTCGCTGGGATCGTATCGGCTCCCTGGTGCGATGAGGCCGTTGGGGCTCTACCTCCACATCCCCTTCTGCGTGGCCCGCTGCGGCTACTGCGACTTCAACACCTACCTGCACGACCCCGCGTTGGCCCGCACGTATGTGGATGCCCTCTGCGGAGAGATCGCCGCGTGGGGGGGGCGCCCGGAGGTCCGGGGCCGCCCGGCGGCCACGGTGTTCTTGGGGGGCGGCACCCCATCCCTGCTGGCCCCCGAGCAGGTGGAGCGGGTCCTGGGCGCCGCCCGCGCGGCGTTCCCCCCGGCCCCCGGCGCCGAGGTGACCCTGGAGGCCAATCCGGGCACCGTGGACCGCGCCGCGTTGGCCGGCTTCCGCGCCGCCGGCGTCAACCGCCTGAGCCTCGGGGTGCAGGCCTTCCAGGATCGGCTCCTGCGCGTCGCCGGCCGGGACCACACGGCGGCGCAGGCGCGGCGGGCCGTGGCGGGTGCGCGCGCCGCCGGCTTCGCCAATCTGAGCCTCGACCTGATCTTCGCCCTCCCGGGGCAGACGCTGGACGACTGGGAGGCCACCCTGGCGGAGGCCGTGGCGCTGGCCCCCGAGCACCTTTCGGCCTACGGCCTCACCTACGAGGAGGGCACGCCCTTCCACCGGGACCGCCGGGCGGGGCGCCTCACCCCGGTGGACGAGGAGACCGAGGCGGCCATGTTCGATCTGGCCGTGGCCCACCTCGCGGCCGCCGGCTATGAGCGGTACGAGATCTCCAACTTCGCCCGGCCCGGCTTCCGATCCGCCCACAACCAAATCTACTGGCGCTGCGAGGACTACCTCGGCTTCGGGGCGGGGGCCCACTCCTGCCTCGAGGGGCGCCGCACCTTCAACCGGCGCCTGCCGCAGGAGTACATCGCCGCCGTCCGGCGGGAGGGGACGGCGCAGGCCGGCGGGGAAGACCTCACGCCGCGCCAGCGGCTGGGCGAGGCCATGGTCCTGGGGCTGCGCCTGCGCGAAGGCGTGGACCTGGAGGCCTTGACGGCCCGCTTCGCCCCGTGGGGCCTGGCGCCCGACGCGGCGACGTTGGAGCGGCTCAACGGCGCCGGATTGGTGGAGCGGGTCGGGCCGCACCTCCGCCTCACCGAGCGCGGCGTCCGCCTCGCCAACGAGGTGTTCGTTGCCCTCGTCTAGCAGGCTGCTGGACCGTTGACCGCGAACCGCCGACCGCCGCCGGAGGGGCCTCGGGCGGCCCGTATTGACGGGGCGCCGACGGCGGTCCGCTGTCAACGGTCGGCGATCCGGGGTCGTTGTGAGGCCTTGACATGGCCGGGACGCCCGGCTAAAGTCTGGCAGGTCCTGGCACTCGCGTGTTCCGAGTGCTAATTGGTTGATTGTAAGGGGCGAAAAGCCATGGACGCGACCGTCTTGAATCCCCGCGAGCGGGAGGTCCTCAAGGCGATCATCCAGGATCACATCCTCACCGCGGAACCCATCGGGTCGCGCACGATCTCGCGGCGGCACGCCTTGCACCTGAGCCCCGCCAGCATCCGGAACATCATGGCCGACCTGGAGGAGCTGGGGTTCCTGGCCCAGCCGCACACCTCGGCCGGTCGGGTGCCGACCGACCGGGGATACCGGGTCTACGTGGACAGCCTCATGGAACCGGAGGACCCCAGCCCCCAGGAGGCCCAGCGGCTCCAGGAACGAGTGGAGACTGTCCGGGGCGAGGCCGAGGAACTGCTGCGCGAGACGGGCCGGATCCTCTCGGCCCTCACCAATTACACGTGCGTCGTCATGGCGCCGCGCCTGGAGCAGAACAACTTCCGCCGCATCGAGTTCGTGGACCTGGGGCGGGACCGGCTGCTCGTCGTGTTCGTGTCCGCTTCGGGCCTGGTGCTGCAGAAGGTGGTGACGCTGGACGAACCCATCGGCGGGGACGAGCTGGAGCGGATCGCCCGCTACCTGGACCAGGTCCTGGAGGGGAAGACGCTGGCCGAGGTGCGCGCCTTCGTGGTGGCCCGCATGGCCGAAGAGAAGACCACCTACGATCGCCTGCTGGCCCGCGCCCTCAGCCTGGCCCAGAAGGCCCTGGAGGACGATGAGGTCGAGGTGTTCGTGGACGGGGCCGCCCACATCACCCGTCAGCCCGAATTCGCCGATGTGGAGAAGATGCGGGCCATCTTCGCCGCCTTCGAGGAGAAATCCAAGCTGGTGAAGATCCTGGACGCGTGCCTGCGCAACGTGGACGTGACGGTGATCATCGGGAACGAGGTGCCGGTGCCCGACCTGGCCGGCCTCAGCCTGATCGTCTCTCCCTATCGCGCCGGGGGCGCCGTGGTGGGGGCGGTAGGCCTGGTGGGCCCCACCCGCATGCCCTACGCCCGGATGGTGCCCCTCGTGGGGTACACCGCCGGGCTGGTGAGCCGCGTCCTCGCGGAGGACTAACGGGCCGCCGAAAAAGGCCCAGCGTCTTTCCCCGCTGCGGACGGAACGGCAGCGGGTGAGGCGTTGGGGCGCTCATACATCGCTCCCCGTTGCCTCGGCGGCAGCGGGTGGGCTACGACGTACGAGCCAGGTACGCCTCGCGCCTGCCGTCGCGCGGCGCCTAGCCTCTGGACCTTTTTGGGCAGCCCCGGGAAAGCAACCTCTTTCAGCAACCTGCTCGGCGTCCCGTCGGCGCACCCAAGGCTGACCAACGAACGATGACGCACGACAACGCGACCGCTAACGATTTGCCCACGGAGGTGTCCGAGGCGCCCTCGCAGGGGGAGGCCGCCGGCCCCGTGGAGGGCCCCGGCGGCTTCCGGACCCCGGAGGCCATCCAGGCCGAAAAGGACCAGGAGATCGGCGTCCTGAAGGACCGGCTCCTGCGCCTCCAGGCCGAGTTCGAGAACTTCAAGAAACGCCAGGCGCGGGAGCGCGCCGAGTTCCTGAAGTACGCCCACGAAGGCCTCCTGCGCGAGTTCCTCCCCATCCTCGACAACCTGGAACGCGCCGTGGCCTCCGCCACCGATGACGCGCAGCCCGCCGCCATCCGGACCGGCGTGGAGATGATCGTCCGGCTCTTCCGGACCACGCTGGAGAAGGCCGGCGTCACGCCGGTGGAGTGCCTGGGCAAGCCCTTCGACCCCAACCGGATGCAGGCGGTCCTCCAGGTGGAGGCGCCGGGGGGGACGGACGGTCAGGTGCTGGAAGTCGTCCAACAAGGCTACCTGCTGGAGGGGCGCGTGCTCCGTCCGGCCATGGTGAAGGTCTCCCGGTCTTCCCGCCCCGCCGAATCGCGAGATGCCGGTGAACCAGAAGCGTGATTACTACGAGGTGCTCGGGGTCTCCCGCGAGGCCACCCAGGACGAGCTCAAGAAGGCCTACCGCCGCCTGGCCCACCAGTTCCACCCCGACAAGCAGTCCGGGGACAAGGATGCCGAGGAGCGCTTCAAGGAGATCGGAGAGGCCTACGAGGTCCTGAGCAACCCCGAGAAGCGGGGATCGTACGACCGGTACGGCCCGGGCGGCCCGCGGGGCGGCCTGGAAGGCTTCGGGGGCATGGAGGGCTTCGGCAGCGTCTTCGACGACCTGTTCGAGGGGTTCTTCGGGGGCGGCGGGCGCGGCCGCCGCCGGGCAGCCGCCTACCGGGGCGCCGACCTTCGCTACAACCTGGAGATCGCGTTCGCGGAGGCCGTGGAGGGGGGCCAGCGAGACATCGTCATCCCGCGCCTGGAGACCTGCGCCCCCTGCAAGGGCACGGGGGCCAAGCCGGGCACCCATCCCACCACGTGCCGCGCCTGCCGGGGCTCCGGGCAGGTGCGTTACTCGCAGGGATTTCTTACCATCAGTCAGCCGTGCGGCCGCTGCGGCGGCGAGGGGCGCGTGTTGGAGTCCCCCTGCGCCACCTGCCGGGGCCAGGGGCAGGTCAGGGCGGAGCGCACCATCTCGGTGAAGATCCCGGCCGGGGTGGAGACCGGCACGCGGCTCAAACTGTCCGGGGAAGGGGAATCCGGCATCCGGGGCGGACCGCCCGGG
>DASPOZ010000269.1:0-5098 GCA_035625755.1 Candidatus Sulfotelmatobacter sp. | reverse complement strand
TGGGCTTCGTGCTCCCCGGGACCGTCGCGCCAAGCGATCGCCCCATCCCAGACTGCCTAACAGGTTCCTCACAAGCCTGTGCTTGCGCAGGCTGCTCAAAAAGGCCCAGATGCAAGGCGGCGCGCGATGGGCCGATTGAGGCGTACGCCGGGTACGCCGCAGGGCCGCTGCCGCCGCAACGTCGGCGGCGGGAACTTGTCCGAGTGCGCCAACGCCCCTCCCGCTGCCGCCGAGGCAGCGGGGAGAGATGTTAGGCCTTTTTCAGCAGCCTGCTATAGGAGTCACCGTGACCACCGCCACCACCTCCAGCGCCGCCGGCGTCACCTGGGACCTGACGGATCTCTTCGCATCGCACGACGACCCCCGGATCGAGCAGGAACTCACTCGGTGCCGGGAGCGGGCCGAGGCGTTCGCCCGCAGTTTCCGCGGCACCATCAAGGCGCCGGGTGGGCCGGCCGCCCCGCACCTCCTGGCGGGGGTGCGCGAACTGGAAGCCATCAACGAAATCCTCAGCCGGGTCGGGTCCTACGCAGGACTCCTCTACGCCGGCGATACGTCCCGCGAGGCCTACCGGGACCTGCAGCAGAAGGTGGAGCAGCGGGGCACCGAGATCGGTAATCTTCTCCTGTTCTTCACCCTGGAGTGGCTGGACCTGGAGGAGGCGGCGGCGGCCCGGCTGCTGGCGGATTCGGCCCTGGCCCCCTACCGGCACTACCTCACGGTGTCCCGCCGGTTCCGGCCGCACAAGCTCAGCGAGCCCGAGGAGAAGGTCGTCAACGAGAAGGATAACACCGGCTGCCGCGCCTTCGCCCGGCTGCATACCGAGCTCACGACAGACCTCACGTTCCCCCTGGAGATGAACGGCGCCCGGAAGGACCTCACCCTCAGCGAGGTCCTGGCCCTCCTCTACCGCCCCGAGCGCGACCTGCGGCGGCGGGCCATGGAGAGCCTCTACGCGGTCCTGGAACAGAACCACCAGGTCCTTAGCTTCGTGTACGACACGCTGGTACAGGACCATCTGACCATGGACCGCCTGCGCCGCTTCCCCCACCCCATGGCCTCGCGCCACCTGGACAACGAGATCGACGCCGAGGCCGTGGAGCAGATGCTGAAGGTGACGGAGGCCAATTACCCGGTGGCGCAGGAGTACTTCCACCTGAAGGCGCGGCTCCTCGCGCTGCCGCGCCTCGCGCTCTACGACCAGTACGCCCCCGTGGGCGGTGCGCTGCCTGCCTGCACGTTCGATGCGGCGAGCGCCGCCATCCTGGAGGCCTTCGGCGCCTTCGCCCCCGCCTTCCGGGACATCGCGGCCGAGTTCTTCCGGCGCCGCTGGATCGACGCCGAGCTGCGCAAGGGCAAGCGGGGCGGCGCCTTCTGCTCCTCCCCCACCCCCGCCCTGCACCCCTACATCCTCTGCAATTACACGGACAACATCCGGGATGTGGTGACCGTGGCGCACGAGATGGGCCACGGCCTGCACGGGTACCTGGCGCGGAAGCAGACCTTCCTCCAGTACGATACGCCGCTCACCACGGCCGAGACGGCCTCCGTCTTCGCTGAATTCCTGGTGTTCGACCACCTGGTGGGCGCCGAGCCGGACCCCGCCGTGCAGCTTGAACTGATCTGCAGCAAGATCGAGGATACCTTCGCCACGGTGTTCCGGCAGAGCGCCCTCACCAACTTCGAGCGGCTGGCCTTCGAGCGGCGCAAGGCGGGGCGCTTCACCCCCGACGCCCTCTGCGCCGCCTGGCTGGACGCCAACCGGGGATACTACGGCGACGCCGTGGAGATCCCCCAGGGCTACCGCTGGGGGTGGTCCTACATCCCGCACTTCATCCACAGCCGTTTCTACTGCTACAGCTACGTCTTCGGCGAGCTGCTGGTCCTCTCGCTCTACCGGATGTACAAGGAGCAGGGCCGTTCCTTCGTGCCCAAGTACATCGCCCTCCTGGAGGCCGGCGGGTCCGACGCGCCCGAGGCCCTGCTGGCGCCCCTGGGGGTGGACTTCCGGGACCCCGGCTTCTGGCAGAAGGGTTTCGACGAGGTACGCGCCCTCGTGACCCGCGCCGGGGCGCTGGCCGCCCAGCTCGGCAAATAGCGCCCCTGCTCCCCAGCGCCTCCGCGCCCATGCAGCTTGTAGACGTGCACGCGCACCTCTGCGCAGCCGAGTTCGCCGAGGACCTGCCGGCCGTGCTGGACGCGGCGGCCGCCGAGGGGGTGGTGCGCGTCCTGGCCGTGGGGGAATCGCTGGAGGACGCGCGCCGGAACCTGGAGCTGGCGGGCCGCTTCCCCATGGTGCGGGCCTGCGCGGGGCTCTATCCCACGATCCTGGATGAATCGGCGGCAGAAGCCATGGTGGCTTTCGTCCGCGAACACCGGGACATCCTGGTGGGCATCGGCGAGGTGGGGCTGGACCACTGGGTCGTCAAGGATGAGGCCGAGCGGGACGTTCAGCGCAAGATCCTCTCCCGCTTCGTGGCCCTCGCCGACGAGCTGGACCTGCCGCTGAACGTGCACTCCCGGTCGGCCGGCCGGGCCGCCATCCAGCTCCTGCGCGAGCGCGGGGCCCGGCGCGTGCTGCTCCACGCGTTCGACGGGAAGGCTTCCAGCGCCCAGGAGGGGGTGGCCGCCGGGTACTTCTTTTCCATCCCGCCCTCCGTCGTGCGGTCCCCGCAGAAGCAGAAGCTGGTGCGCGCCCTCCCGCTGGACCGCCTGCTGGTGGAGACCGACTCCCCCGTGCTGGGCCCCGAGGCAACTCTGCGCAACGAGCCGCAGAACGCCGTCGTGGCCTGCCGGGCCATCGCACAACTGAAGGACGTGCCCCCGGAAGAGGTGGCACGCGTCACCACGGCCAACGCCCGCGCCCTCTTCCCGAAAGCCTTCACCTGACCGACCATCCCGGAGCCTGGCGACTTGCCGAAAAACCCTTTTTCGCCCAGGCTGCTCAAAAAGGTCCAGATGCAAGGCGGCGTGCGAGGCGCCGAGTGAGGCGTACTCCGGGGGTGCCGCAGCGAGCGCGCGAGTGCGCCAACGCCGCAGATGGGCCTTTTTCAGCAGCCTGCTGAGAGGATGCATGGACAAGCCGGCGCCTGTCGATCACCCCATCGAGGAGGTGTTGCGGAGACGGTGGAGTCCCCGGGCCTTCGCCCCCGTGGTGGCGGAGCGGGAGAAGCTCCTCCGGCTCTTCGAGGCGGCCCGCTGGGCCCCTTCGTCCAACAACGAGCAGCCGTGGCGGTACGTCATCGCCACCGCCGACGAACCCGCGCTGCTGGATGCGGCCCGCAGCGTGCTGAGCCCCAGCAACGTGTGGGCCACCAAGGTTCCCATCCTGGTGTGCGTCGTCGCCCGGACCGCCTGGACCAAGGACGGCACGCCGAACCGCCACGGCATCTACGATACCGGCCAGGCCACGGGGCACCTGCTGGTGCAGGCCACGGCGCTGGGTCTCTTCTGCCATCAGATGGCCGGCTTCGATGTGGAGAAGGCACGGCAGGTCTTCGCGGTCCCCGAAGGCCACGAGCCCGTGGCGATGATGGCCATCGGCTACTACGGTGACCCCTCCACACTGGAGGAGCGGCGACGCCAGCAGGAAGTTGCCCCGCGGACCCGCCGCCCCATCTCCGAATTCGTCTTCTCCGGCCGCTTCGGCGTGCCCTGGGTCAAGACCGCCTAGCACCCCTTCACCCTTCCCTTTCGCCCTCGGGGCGAGGGATCCAAAAATATTTGCTCTCCTCTACCGAGGGACAGACGCCCATCCCTTCCCCGCTCCCTCCCTGAGGGTTGGGGTGAGGGTGCCCCGGCCTGGGTTGCCGAGAGGAGCAAACGCAGGAGATGGCCGGCGCCATGAAGCGGCGAGTCCGCGATCCCGTAGGGGTTCTCCCTCCGCTCCCGGACTACCTGGCCCCGGGGCTCGACATCGTGTTCGTGGGGATCAACCCCGGCGAGCGGTCGGCCCGAATCGGCCACTACTACGGCAACCCGCGGAACCCCTTCTGGCGGCTCCTCCACGAGGCGGGGCTCACCCCGCGGCAGTTGAGACCGCAGGAGGACCACCTGCTCCCCACCTTCGGCATCGGGATCACGGACATCGTGAAACGGCCCTCGCGCGGCGTAGGCGACCTGGCCGGACTCGAGTTCCGCCGGGGACGCCCCGCGCTCGAGGCCAAGCTCCTCGCCGCCCGGCCGCGCATCGTCTGCTTCAACAGCGTGACCGCCTTCGTCCGCTACTTCGGCGCGCACGCCTTCCGCCGGTTCGGCCGCCAGCGGGTAACCATCGGCACGAGCCGCGTTTTCGTGGTGCCATCCACCAGCCCCGCCAACGCCGGCGTGCCCCTCGCCGCCAAGCGCCGCTACGTCGTAGCCCTGCGCCGCTGGCGCGATGCCCTCGCTTAGCAGGCTGCTGAAAAACCTGCCTTTCCGCAGGCTGCTCAAAAAGGCCCAGATGCAAGGCGGCGCGTGATGCGAGGCGCGAGGCGTACTGGGTCCGTACGTCGCAGCGCCGCGCGAGCGCGCCAACGCGGCAGATGGGCCTTTTTCAGCAGCCTGCCAGGCGCACGGCTTGACGGGGGGCGAAGCTGGGTGATAACGATAAGCGCCCTCGACGCAACCGACGGTGGAGAGCGCATGATCATCGACTTCCACGCCCACCTGTACCCCGAGGCGTACATGAACGCCGTGGCGGGGGCCGAAGGGCGCTACCCCGTGGGGGTACGGACGCGGCCCGACGGCACACGCTTCCTCTGGTTCGAGGGGATCGAGTACTGGACCTACGGCCCGCCCTTCCACGACGTGGGCCTGCGCCTGCGCGAGATGGACGCAGCCGGCGTGGATGTGCAGGCGCTCAGCATCGGCCCACCCATGGTTTACTGGGCCGAGCCCGATTTCGGGCTGCGCCTCTGCCAGACCTACAACGACGCCATCGCGGCCGTGACCCGTGCCCACCCGGACCGGTTCGTCGCCTTCGCCGCTCTGCCCCTGCAAGACCCGGCCCTCGCCCTCAAGGAGCTGGAGCGCTGCGCGGCAGACCTGGAGGTCCGCGGCGTGGGCTTCGGCACCAACATCGCCGGCCGCCACCTCGACGACCGTTCTCTCTGGCCCG
>DASPOZ010000268.1:0-4140 GCA_035625755.1 Candidatus Sulfotelmatobacter sp. | reverse complement strand
GGCGTACATCCCAGTACGCCTCACTCGGCGCATCGCGCGCCGCCTTGCACCTGGGCCCTTTTGAGCGGCCTCCTCGGCCGGCCGTTGAAAACCGTTTGGCATCTGTCCCCGCTGCCCGGCGGCAGCGGGTCGGGCGTTGGCGCGCGAGGGGAGATGAGGCAGGAGACGAAACCGGAGGGGGGAGGCGCGCGGGGGTGGCGGCGGTGGGCGTGCATGGGCGCGTGCGGCGGGCTGTTCCTGGTGGTGAACATCCACCGGTACGCGGTGGGCACGCTGGCGGGGCCGCTGATGGCGGAGTTCGGCGCCACGGCGGTGGAGATCGGCGGCCTGGCCTCGCTCTACTTCTACCTCTACGGCTTCCTGCAGGTGCCCGCGGGGATCCTGGCCGATACCTGGGGCCCGCGGCGCACGCTGCTGCTCAGCGGGGCCTGCCTGGCGGCCGGCGCCGGCCTGTTCGCGTGGGCCCGCGCCCTCCCGGCCGCCTACGCGGGGCGCATCCTGGTGGGGCTGGGGGCGGCGGCCGTGTTCGTGAACGCCATGCGCCTGATCGCCACCTGGTTCGACCCGTGGCAGTTCGCCACGCTGGTGGGGCTCATCAACCTGGCCGGCACCGGCGGCGGGTTCCTGGCCGGCGCCCCCCTGGCGGCCGCGGCCGATGCGGTGGGCTGGCGGGCGGCCTTCTGGGGGCTGGGCGCGTTCACGCTGCTGGCGTCCGCCGCCTCTTGGGCGGCCGTGCGCGATAGGCCGCCCGCCGCCGAGGCGGCCGGCGGCCCGCCTGCCGTGCGCGCGGTGCTGCGGGCCTCGTGGTCCGCGCTCCACCAGCGCGAGATCTGGAAGGCGCTGGTGGCCAAGACCGGGATGGACAGCAGCAACTTCTCCTTCTTCGCCCTCTGGGGCGTGCCCTACCTGAGCCAGGCCTACGCCATGCCGCGCGCCACGGCCTCGCGGTTCATCTCCGTGGGCGTGGTGGGGTTCGCCCTGGGGGCGCCGTGCATGGGCCTGCTCTCGGACCGCGTCTTCCGCGGCCGGCGCACCCCCCTGCTGCTGGCCGGCAGCGTGTACCTGCTCTTCTGGGCCGCCATCTTTTTCCCCCCGAGCGGCCCCCGCGGGCCCCTCCTCTTCGGCGCGGCCGCCTTTGGCATGAGCTTCGCGGCCTCCAGCCTCCTGCTCACCCTCTCCGTGGCGCGGGACAACACCCCGCCCCAGGCCGCCGGCGTGGCCACCGCCACGGTGAACGCGGGCGGCTTCATCGGCGCGGCCGTCTTCCAGATCATCACCTCGGCCATCCTGGACTTCTTCTGGGAGGGGGGAATGGTCGGCGGCGCGCGCGCCTACCCACCCCACGCCTTCCGCGCCGCCTTCGCCGTGTGCGTGGGCGCCATCGCCATCTCGCTGCTCGCCGCCTGGAGCCTGAAGGAGCGGCCCGCCCGGCGCTGAACCGCCGCGCGGCGCCGCTCTCATTGCGGATTGCGGATTGCGGAATCGGAGGCCGGCCGAAGGCCGGCCACGTAGGCTGCTCAAAAGGGTCCAGGTGCAAGGCGGCGCGCGAAGGGCCGACTGAGGCGTACTCCGGGTACGCCGCAGGGAGCGCCCGAGCGCGCCAACGCCGCAGATGGGCCCTTTTCAGCAGCCTACAAGCGGATCACGCGGGTCCCGGCGATCAGGTCGTGCAGCGCCCGCTTGTTCGTGCTGAACGCGGCCATGAGGTAGCCGATGCCGAGGATGAAGCCCGAGACCAGCTTCCCGACCCAGCGGATGAAGGCCTTCACGTAGTCCACCTCGCCCGCATCCATCCGGATGATCTTCAGGCTCAGCAGGATCTTCCCGGGAGTCTGCCCGCGCAGACCCACGAATATCACCTCGTAGAGCATCGGGATCACCAGCGAGACGATCGTCAAGGCGGACCCCAGGCCGAACAGCACCTGGGCCAGGGTCGCCGGGCCGCCCAAAGCGGCCTTGAAGCCCGCCCCGATGGCAATGGCGAAGATGAAGATGAACATCACGACCGACAGGATGGCGCTGTCCACGATGGTTGCGACGAAGCGGATCCAGAAGCCCGCCGGGCGGAACTCGGACTCCATCTGCATCTCGATGGGGGCGCCCGGCTCGAACATCGTGCCCGGGCGGGAGGGGGAGGTGACGGCCGCAGGGAGCGTGAACCCGAACGCGTCTTCCGGGGGGGCGAACGAGGGCGGAGGGGCGGGCGCCGGGGCTTCTGTGATGATCGTCTCGGTGAGGGCGGGAGGGACGGCCGCACGGCGTCCCCCGGGCGGGGGGGGAAACTCCACCCCGCACTTCTTGCACGTGGCGAGATGATCGAAGCTGATGAATCCGCAAGATGGACAGCGCATGGAGCCCCCCGCTCAACGCCCGTTTGCCGCAGCCTGAATAGCACAGGGCTCGGGGAGCGTCAAGGACTGCCGGCGGGGCCCTTGACACCGCGACGCACCTTTGGTACCGAGGGAGCGCCGGCCCATCGTTTCTCCCCGCTGCCGCCACGGCAACAGCGGCTGCGGAGTTTGTGCGCCCGGGCATCGTTCCCCGCCGCGCGCCGCCCGGCGTCTGCACCTTCTTGCCCGCCACCGGCGGGTTGATCCGCCCTTGGAGTCCGTCCGAGTAACCCTCGGGAGGGCCGCTCCCGGTCCCGCCCGCAGGTGCGAGCCCATCGCGTCCCGCCGCGCGCGGACGCGCGACGGTTGGGGACGGAACCGGGGGCGCTCCCTGCTCCTGACAAGGCACGGGTTCGCGTTGCTCGGACGCACGCCTAGCAGGATGTTGAAAAACTCGCTTTTCCGCAGGCTGCTCAAAAAGGCCCAGGTGCAAGGCGGCGCGCGAGGCGAGGCGCGAGGCGTACTTAGGCCGTACGTCGCAGCGCCGCGCGAGCGCGCCAACGCCGCAGATGGGCCTTTTTCAGCAGCCTGCTAGGCGGGTTCGAGCGGCCTGGGCGAAAGATGGCACCCACCGCCAGGCTCCTGAAGCTCCTCGCCATCCTCCAGGAGGGCCCGGGCCTCTCCGCCCAGACCCTCGCAGGGCGATGCGGCGTGTCCCTCCGCACCATCCACCGGGATCTGGCTGCCCTCCTGCGCCTCGGCTACCCCGTCCGGTTCGATGCCGGCTACCGCCTGGCGGCGCCGGACCTGATGCCGCCCATCCAGTTCACCGCCGAGGAGGCGCTGGCCGCGCGCCTGGCGCTGGCCGGCAAAGGCGAGGCGGCGGCCCGATCGGCCGAGGCCAAGCTGGCCGCCCTTGGCGACCTGGCGCCCTCCCCGCCGCCCGCCCCCGCCGGCTCCCAGCTCCCGCTCGACCTGCCGCCGGTTTCCAACCCGGGCGAGGCCGCCCGCCTGGCCGATCTGCACCGCGCCGTGGCCGAGCGCCGCGTGGCGCGCCTGGCCGAGGCGCGCCCCGGGCGGGCCGCCCGCGAGGTTGCGCTGGAGCCGTACCGGATCCTGTTCGCGCGAGGGCACTGGTGGGTGCTGGGATACGCTCCGGCGCGCCACCGCCTGGTCGCCCTGGCGGCGGACCGCCTCCGGGGCGTCACCCTGACCGCCCGCAAGTTCCGCCAGCGCGAGGGCGCGCGCCTGGAGCGCCTCCTGGCGCGCCTGGGGTCCGGCCGAGACACGGCCTTCGCCGCCACGCTCCGCCTTGCGCCCAGCATCGTGCCGCTGGCCGCCGCCCTGCCGGCGCACTGGCTCAAGAGCCTGGAGGCCGCGCCCGACGGATCGGGCCGCCTGGCGCTGGCCACGCCTCATCCCGAACAGCTCCTGGCCTGGGTCCTGGCGCTGGGGGATGCCGCCGAGGTGCTGGAGCCTCCGGCGCTACGCGCGGAGCTGGCACGGCGCGGGCGCATCCTCATCCAGCGCTACGCGCAGGCCGCGGCAGGCCGCTGAAAAGGGCCCATCTGCGGCGTTGGCGCGCTCGCGCACTCCCTGCGGCGTACCCGGCGTACGCCTCAGTCGGCCCTTCGCGCGCCGCCTTGCACCTGGACCCTTTTGAGCGGCCTGCGGAACACGGGTCCTCGGACGGCCTGCTCTCGGAGGCTGCCGAAAAAACGCAGGCGGCTTTTGGTCGCTGCCTCGGCGGCAGCGCCGGGCCACGGCGTATCGGCCGGCTTATTCCGCATTCCGCATTCCGCAATGGGAA
>DASPOZ010000267.1:0-4985 GCA_035625755.1 Candidatus Sulfotelmatobacter sp. | reverse complement strand
CGCAGCGGACGGCGTGCTGCTCCAGGGGTGGCTGCTGCCGGCCGAGGGAGCGCGCCTGGCCTTGGTGCGCTTCAACGGGAACGCGGGCACCATGGCCGACCGCCTGGCCTGGGTCCAGCTCCTGCGGCGGCATCTCGGCATCCCGGCCACCGTCTTGCTCTTCGATTACCGCGGCTTCGGCCGGAGCGGGGGGCGCCCGTCCGAGGAAGGCCTCTACCGGGACGGGGCGGCGGCCGCGGCCGCGCTCCGGGCCGAGGCCGCGGGCCTCCCGGTGGTGTGCGTGGGGGAGTCGCTGGGCACGGCGGTGGCCGTGGCGCTGGCGGCCGAGGGGCACTGCGACTCGCTGGTGCTGGAGGCACCCTTCCTCTCCGTCCCGGCGCTGGCCAACGAGCTGCTGCCCCCGCTGCCCCTCGGCCTCTTCGTCCGCACGTCCTTCGACAGCCTGGCCAGGATCCCGCGCGTCAGGGTGCCCCTCCTGGTGGCGCACGCCGAAGACGACCGGCTCATCCCCATCCGGCACGCCGAGCGCCTGGTGGCCGCCGCCATGGCCCCCGCGCGCCTCGTCCGCCTCCCCCAGGGCGGGCACAGCGACGCGATCTTCGAACGGGCCGACCTCTACGTCCCGGCCCTGGCCGCCTTCCTGCGGGAGACCCACCGCCTGGACTGATCGCGCCCCGGCCGCCGGCCCGGCGCCTTGACAGGGCCCGGGCGTCCGCGATAGAAGCAACCGAACGTTTGGTAGATTCCCCGCGGCGTCCTTCGCACCGGGACCGACTCGCCCATCGGCCTTTTCAACCGCGAGGGCCGAGGCGCCGAGGCGCCGAGGGCCACCGGGAACCCTGCGCCCCGCCATGCCGGGTGCGTGCCGCAGGCGAGCGGACGCCCGGCCACGGAGCAGACGCGATGCCCGACGATCCAGCCGCCACCGGCGTGACCGATGCGACGACCCTCCGCGAGTTGGTCGGGCCGAGGAAGCCAGTGGCCGTGAAAAAGCAGATGGCCCGCCTGGACGGGCACTGCCGGCGCTTCATCGGTCTGTCGCCCTTTCTGTGCATCGGGACCATGGGGCCGGACGGCAGGGCGGACGTGAGCCCCCGGGGCGATCCACCGGGGTTCGTGAAGGTGCTGGACGATCGGACCATCGTGATCCCCGACCGGCCGGGCAACCGGCGCGTGGATTCGATGACGAACCTCCTGACCAACGCTGCGGTGGGGATCATCTTCTTCGTTCCCGGGGTGGACGAAACCCTCCGGGTGAACGGGCGGGCGAGCCTCCTCAGGGATCCCGAAGTGCTGGCCGGCATGGCCGTGGAGGGCAGGGAACCGGGGCTGGGCATCCAGGTGGAGATCGACGAAGTGTTCTTCCATTGCGGCAAGGCGCTGAAGCGGGCCCGCCTCTGGGACCCGGCGCGACACATCGAGCGCACCCGGTTCCCCAGCATGGGCCGGCTGCTGCACGAACAGACAGAGAGCGACCTCTCCCCGGAGGCCATGGAACGATCCATCGAGGACGGCTACCGGAACGAGCTGTACTGACGGGGCGGGCCTGCGCCGGCAATGAGCAACGAGCAATGAGCAACGAGTACCGGAGGCTGGGGCTCGCCGGCAACGGCGCCTCCCTCATTGCTCGTTCCTCATTGCTCATTGCTGAGGGAGCGCGATGAGCCGCCGCGCCGAGATCCTGGAACGGGCCGCCGAGGTCTTCAACGAACGCGGCTACCGGGGCGCCTCCGTGGAGGAACTGGCCCGCCGGGTGGGACTGCGCAAGGGCAGCCTCTACCACCACGTCCGCAGCAAGGAGCAGATCCTCGGCGAGGTGCTGCTCCGGGGTATGGAGCTGCTGCGGGGCGGGCTGCCCGGGGCGGACGACGCCCGCCTGGCGCCGGCCGAGAAGGTGCGGGCGGCGGTGCACTTCCACCTGGAGTGGATGGCCGCCGAGCCCCACGTCACCGGGGTGTTCCTGCGCGAGGCGGGGAACCTGCCGGCGCGCCTCCGGCAGCGGCTGCGGGCGCAGGTGAGGGACTTCGAGCGCCGGTGGGTGGCCCTGCTGCGCGAAGGGATCGCCGCCGGCGCCTTCCGGCCGGACCTGGACCCGAAGCTCATGGTCCAACTCATCCTGGGCCTCATCAACTCGGTCCACCGCTGGTACCGCCCCGACGGCCGTCTGGGCATGAAACGGATCGCCGAGGCCTGCGCCGACCTGGTGCTGGACGGCCTGCGCCGCCGGCCCGCCCGGGAGTGATCGGTCCATGCTCCTGCAGCAACTCGTGAACGGCCTGATGCTGGGGGCCAGCTATGCCCTCATCGCGGTGGCCTTCGCCCTGATCCTCGGCATCTTCGACATGCTGAACATCGCCATCGGCGAGGTGTTCATGCTGGGGGCCTTCTTCGGCCTCACCCTGGTCAATTTGGGTCTGCCCTTCCCGGCCGCCCTGCTGGTGGCCATGCTGCTGGCGGGCCTGGTGAATCTCGTCATCGAACGCTTCGCCTTCCGGCCCTTGCGGGGGACGCCGCCGGTGATCCCGCTCCTCAGCAGCATCGGGTTCTCCATGCTTCTGCAGGATGCGGCCACCAACATCTGGGGCGCCGAGCGCACCCAGTTCCCGCCGTCCGTCCGCGCGCTCAGCTTCGAGATCGGGCCCGTCCTTCTCTCATCCGTCCAGATGGTCATCCTGGGGACGGCGGTGGCCCTGATGGTGGTGCTCCAATTCGTCCTCCAGCGCACCGCCATCGGGCGCGGGATGCGGGCCGTGGCCGAAAGCCCCGAGACGGCCGGCATCCTGGGGGTGGATGCGGGGCGCGTCCTCGTGGCCACCTTCTTCGCCTCCGGCGCGCTGGCCGGCGCGGCCGGCATGCTGGTGGGGCTTACCTTCTCGGTCATCTCGCCGTTCATCGGGATCGAGATCGGATTGAAGGGCGTGGCCGCCATGGTGGTGGGCGGCGCGGGCAACATCCAGGGCGCCATGCTGGCCGGGCCCCTCCTGGGCGTCGCCGAGGTCCTGAGCGTGGCCTACCTGGGCGCGGCCCACCGCGACGTGGTGGTGTACGGGCTGCTGATCCTCGTCCTCGTCGTGCGCCCGGCGGGCCTTCTGGGCACCGTGGAGCGGGCCCGTTTGTAGCAGGCTGCTGAAAAAGGCCCATCTCTCCATTGCGGAATGCGTGCTTCGACAAGCTCAGCACGTCCTGAGCCCGTCGAAGGACGGATCGCGGAATGCGGAATCCGCGCGCCGCCTTGCATCTGGACCTTTCTGAGCAGCCTACAAAGGCACGAAATGCTGAGCGATTACCACCAGACCCTGCTGCTCCTCACCGGCATCAACGTGCTGTTGGGCTGGGGCGCGTACCTGCCCCTGGCCACCGGCCAGCTCTCCCTGGGAAACGCCGGCTTCATGGCCGTGGGAGCCTACGCCGCCTCGCTGCTCACCGTGCAGCGGGGCTGGTCGCTCACGCCGGCGCTCCTGGCCGGCGCGCTCCTGGCCGGCGCGCTGGGGGTACTGCTGGGCTTCCCGGCCCTGCGCCTGCGGGGGATCTACCTGGCCATCGCCACCCTCGGCTTCGGCGAGATCGTGCGGACCTTCTTCCTGAACTTCGAGCGCACCGGTGGCCCCATGGGGATGCGGGGCATGTCCGGCACCACGCTGGGCATGGTATGGCTGTGGGTGCTGGGCTGCGGGCTGCTGCTGTTCGCGCTGGCCCACGCGCGTCTGGGCCTTTCCCTGGACGCCGTCCAGGAGGACGAGGTGGCGGCCGAACTGATCGGCCTCAATGTCACGGCCCTCAAGGTGGGGGCCTTCGGGGTGGGGGCGGCACTGGCGGGGCTGGGGGGCGGGCTCTTCGCGCACCACATCCTGTTCATCGAGCCGGGGACGTTCAACTTCCTGGAATCCATCACCATGGTCCTGTTCGTGTTGCTGGGCGGCATGCGCACGTTCTGGGGCACCATGGTGGGGGCGGCCGTTTTCACCATCCTGCCGGACCTGCTGCGGTTCCTGCAGGACTGGCGCGGGGCCTTCTTCGGGGCGCTGCTGGTGGCGCTGCTCATCGTGCGGCCCTTCGGGCTGCTGCCCCGGGAGACGCTCCGTATCCCGCCGCGGCGCCTGGCCGGTGGGGGCGGCTGAGCATGCTCCGGCTCCACGGCGTCTCCAAGAGCTTCGGCGGGGTCCAGGCCCTGGCGGACCTCACCCTCACAGCGGAGGCCGGGCGCATCACCGGCCTCATCGGCCCCAATGGGGCAGGGAAGACCACCGTGTTTAACCTGATCACGGGGGTCTTTCCCCCATCGTCCGGAGGCATCTTCTTCGAGGGGCAGGCCGTGGTGGGGCGCCGCCCGCATCAGATCGTACGCCTGGGGATCGCCCGCACCTTCCAGACGCCCCGCCTCTTCCGCGGGATGACGGTGTGGGAGCACGTGCTGGTGGCGCAAAACCATCGCGCGGGATGGGGCCCGGGCCTGCTCCGGCGCGGCGGGCGGGGGAGGGCCCTGGTGGAGGAGGCGCGGCAGGTCCTGGACCTGGTGGGCCTCTGGGAGGCCCGCGAACGCCCCGCCGCCGCGCTGGCCTACGGCGACCAGCGCCGCCTGGAGATCGCCCGCGCCTTGGCTGCCGGGCCGCGCCTGGTCCTGCTGGACGAGCCGGCGGCCGGGATGAACCCCGCCGAATCGGAGGCGCTGCTCCACATCCTGGAGAAGGTGCGGGCCGCCGGCATCACGCTGCTGCTCATCGAGCACGACATGTCCGTGGTCATGAACCTGTGCGACCGGGTGGCGGTGCTCAACTTCGGCGAGAAGATCGCCGAGGGCACGCCCGCCGAGGTCCAGGCCGACCCCCTGGTCCTGGAGGCCTACCTGGGCTCCGACTGACCGCAAAGGCGTTCCGCCGTTCCTCTGTTCCGCTGTTCTCGGGGGTCGACCGTGGGAACGGCGGAACAGCGGAGCAGCGGAACGGTGGGGAGCACTGAGTGTCATGCTCCAGGTGGCCGAGTTACGG
>DASPOZ010000266.1:0-2368 GCA_035625755.1 Candidatus Sulfotelmatobacter sp. | reverse complement strand
GGCGTCGTCTTCCGGGAGACCATGTGGCTGTATTGGGGCACGGCGGACCGCTTCCTCCGGGGCCTGGCCCTGGGGTTCGCGGCCGGGCTCGGCGGGCTCTTCGTCGTCTGCGTGTTCGGTTCCCGGATCACCTCCTTCGAGATCTTCGGGTACTTCTGGATCTTGGCGGCCATCGTGTTGCGGGCCAACGCCCTGGAGCGGGGCGAACGGGTGGCCCGGGCCGGGGCGCGGCCGCTGCCCGTCCCGTGGGTGGCGGGGGTCCCGGCCACCCCCTGAGGGGAGTCCTGTGCGGATGGCGCGAGGTGCTCTAGCCGGGCGGGAACAGCCGAGCGGCGGACCGGCGGAACGGCCGGACGCTCCTGGGGTGGCCACCGCCATGCGGATCGCATACATCATGAGCCAATTTCCCGAGCTGCACGAGACCTTCATTCTGCGGGAGATCGTGGAGCTTCGGCGGCGGGGGATGGACCTGCGGCTCTTCTCCCTGCGGGCGTGCCGGGATGCCATCGTCCATGCGGAGGCGCGGGCGCTGATGGCCGAGACCACCTATGCGGCCTTCTTCTGGTCCCGGCGCGTCCTGGCGGCCCAGATCCGATCCCTCCGCCGGGGGCCCGGCCGGTATGTGCAGACCCTGGCGTTCCTGCTGGCCCGCTGCTGGCGGTCGCCGAAGGTCCTGGCGAAGTCCCTGATCGTCTTCCCGAAGACCGTCTACTTCGGCCAGGTCATGCAGGCCGCCGGCGTCACGCACATCCACGCCCACTGGGCCAGCATTCCCACCACCGCCGCCCTGATCATCTCCCGCCTCACGGAGATCCCCTTCAGCTTCAGCGCCCATGCCTACGACATCTTCCTGGACCGGACCCTGCTGAAGGAGAAGCTCCGCGCGGCCCGCTTCGCCGTCACGTGCAGCGGGTTCGCGCGGCACTACCTCCGGGAGCACTTCGATGGGCTCGCGGATCGCAAGGTGTCCGTGAACTACCACGGCCTGGAGCTCGGGCGGTACACGCCGCCGCCCGTCCGGCCCCGCGGGACCTCCCTGGTTTTGTCCGTGGGGCGCCTCACCGAGCAGAAGGGGTACGAGTACCTGATCGGGGCCTGTCGCAGGCTGCGCCAGGAGGGACGGGAATTTCGCTGCTGGATCGTGGGGGCCGGCCCGCTCCGCGCGGCGCTGGAGGCGCAGGTGCGGCGGGCCGGACTCCAAGAGGTGGTCTCGTTCCTCGGCCCGAAGACGCACGACGAGGTGCTGGCCCTCTATCGGGCCGCGACCCTGTTCGTGCTGCCGTGCGTCGTCTGCCGCAACGGCGACCGGGACGGCATCCCCAACGTCCTGATCGAGGCCATGGCCATGGAGTTGCCCGTGGTATCCACGCCCGTCTCGGGGATCCCGGAGCTGGTGGTACCCCGCGAGACCGGCCTCCTGGTCCCCGAGCGCGACGTCACGGCGCTGGCCATGGCCATGGGGGGCCTGCTGGACCTCCCCGGGCTGCGCCGGGAGCTCGGCCGCCGGGCCCGGGAGCGCGTGCAGGCCCTTTTTGACGGCAGCCGCAACGTGGGCGACCTGGACCGCATGTTGCGGGCCGCGGCCGCCCCGGTCCAGCCGCGGGATGAGGTGGGGGCCACCCCCTAGGGGGCGCCCTCGAGAGGGGGACTGGTGCGAACGATGTGGCGACATCTGCGAGAGCTGTACGAGTACCGCGAGGTGGCCTTCTGGCTGGCGGTGCGCCAGGTGAAGAGCCGGTACAAGCAGACCCTGCTGGGAGGCGCCTGGGCCGTCATCCAGCCCTTCCTGGTCATGGTCGTCTTCACCCTGGTGTTCTCCAAGATGGCGCGGATGCCCAGCGAGGGCGTTCCCTATCCCGTGTTCTCCTACAGCGGCCTCCTGTTCTGGATGTTCTTCAGCACTTCGCTCACCACGGCCACCCCCAGCCTCGTGAGCAACAGCGACCTGATCCGGAAGATCTACTTCCCCCGCGAGACGCTCCTGCTGGCAGCCATCGCCGCGGGCCTGGTGGACCTGGCCATCGCCTCGCTGGTGCTGGCCGGGATGCTCTGGTACTTCGGGGTCTTCCTCCGCCCCGCCATGCTGCTGGTGGTGCCGGTGTTGCTCCTCCAGCTCTTCCTCACCTTCGGGATCGTGTGCATCACGTCGGCCGTCCACATTCGCTTCCGGGACGTCGGCCACGCGCTGCCCCTCTTGGTGCAGGTGTGGCTCTTCGTCAGCCCGGTGGCCTATCCCCTCAGCGCAGTCCCGGAGCGCTATCATCTTCTCTACATGGTGAACCCGTTCGCCGGCCTCATCGAAGCCTACCGGCGGGTGATCCTCTCGGGGGTCCTGCCCGGCGGGAATGTGCTGGCGCCGGCCGCGCTG
>DASPOZ010000265.1:0-2370 GCA_035625755.1 Candidatus Sulfotelmatobacter sp. | reverse complement strand
AACCCGCTCGCGGGTCGCTACCCGGCTCTTTTCTTGCTGGGCCAACAGGTCGAGCAGGCGGAGAATCCGGGCCTCCACGCGGGGGGACTGCGGACGGATCGCGGGCATACCGGCACCGCCTTTGTGGAAGGGCCCCGCCGGGGCCTGGGGGCCGGGACGGGGCCGTGCCTACCTCCTATATACCGGGGAGCGAAATGGTTTCAGGTCCGTGCGGCGATTCTTCTTAGGGTAGGCGGACGGGTATGCGATGAAGACCTATTGCTAACCGGGGGAAAACAGGGGGGTTGCAAGGGAAAACTGAGAGGGGAACGGGTCGGGGAGATGGCGGGGCGGGGGTGGGGGCGCGGCCCCGTGTGGTCCGGCAGGCGGTCTTGTGTTATATTCCGCCCGACGGCGGAGGTGAGAGGATCATGGCGCAGGCGGGGGGCCGAACCGTAGGAATGGTCGGGCTCGGGCTGATGGGCACGGCCATGTCGCGCAATCTCATGGCCGCGGGGTACGCCGTGGCCGGGTACGACGTGCTGCCGGAAAAGATGGAGTCGTTGGTGGCGGATGGGGGCTGGGCCGCCGGATCCCCCGCCGAGGCGGCCGAGCAGGCCGTTGCCGTGATCACGGCCCTGCCCAACGCGAACATCGTGGAGGCGGCCCTGCTGGGCCCCCGGGGCGTTGCCGAGGACCCGCGATCCGGCCTGGTGGTGCTCGAGATGAGCACCGTGGCGCCCGAGACCTCGCGGTACCTGGCCCGCAGCCTCGCCGACGTCGGCATCGCCATGCTGGATGCCCCCGTGAGCGGCACCAGCAGCATGGTGGCCCGCCGGGACTGCATCATCATGGCGGGCGGCGAGCGCGCCGATTTCGACCGCTGCCGGCCCATCCTGGAAGCCCTCTCCCGCCGGGCCTTTCACATCGGGCCCAGCGGCGCCGGGGCCCAACTCAAGCTGGTGACCAACCTCATCATGGGCGTCAACACCCTGGCCACGGCCGAGGGGCTGGCGCTGGGCCTGAAGGCCGGGCTGGACCCCCGGCTCATGCTGCAGGTCCTGCGCGAGAGCGCCGCCGCCTCCCGGATGCTGGACCTGCGGGGCCCCCTCATGGTGGACCGCCACTACGACGCCCAGATGAAGATCGAGATGTTCCTGAAGGACATCTCCCTGATCCTGGAGAACGGCCACCAGCTCAAGATGCCGCTCCCCCTGGCGGCGGCCATGGAGCAGATGTTCATGGCCGCCTACAACGACGGGCGCGGGCTGCAGGAGATGGCCGCCGTTATCGAGGCCTATCGCCGCATGGGCGGGGTGAAGGACGCCGGGTGAGGATGTCCCGCCGCATGCCGGCGGTGGTGGCGGCCCTGGCCCTGCTGAACCAGAGCTGCGTGGGGAGCATCACCACGCCGATCTTCAACGAAGGCGAACAGGTGATGCGCGCAGGCCCACCGGACGCCGGCCCGCCCCCCACGGAGCCGCTGAAGACCGCCGAGCCGATCCGCACGCTGGCCGTCATCACCACGGGGGACGAGGTCGCCTACCTGCCGCACTGGGACCCCCGCACGGCGTTCAGCGACTCCACCGTTCGCGAGGGGATGGGGGTGGGCTTCCTCACCGGCATGAACCTCGTCTCCCTGCTGCCCCTCTTCGTAGCGACCCCGGTGGTGGTGGGCGGCCTCATCGGCCTGGCCACGGCCGCGGGCGGCATCGCCGGGGCAACCGAGGCGGGCCAGGGGCACTGGAAGCCTACGGCGGATCAGAAGGCCATGGAAAACGCCCTCGGCCGCATGCGCCCGCAGGCCGACGTCCGCGAACGCTTCAGGGAGGAAGTGCAGGGGATCGTGCGAGGGCCGGCCCCCGCGGTGGCCCAGCCCCCGGCCGGCCCGGATGGCCAGCCCGTGGACTACGCGGCCCTGGCGAAGGGCGCCGGGGCCGACGCCGTGGCCGACCTCCGCATCGTGGCCTTCGGCGTGGCCGGGGGCGAGATGATCTTCAGCCTGGCGGTGTTCGCCGGCGTGCGGGCCCGTGTCTTCCGCGCCTCCGACGGCGCCTTGATCTACGACAAAGTCATCGCCCAGAGCACGGAGGCCCCCCTCCCGGATGCGCCGCCCCCGGCCTCCTACACCATGGAACTCCTGACCATGGATGATGGCCGGGTCTTCCGCCACGAAGTGAGCCAGGCCCTGAAGGCCATCGCCCACGCCATCGCCATGGACCCGGACCTCCGCCTGGCGCCCGCCCCCGCCGCCGCCTCCGAACGGCGCTGACCAGCAGGCTGCTCAAAAGGGTCCAGATGCAAGGCGGCGCGCGAAGCGCCGACTGAGGCGTACGCCGGGTACGCCGCAGGGAGCGCGCGAGCGCGCCAACGCGGCAGATGGGCCCTTTT
>DASPOZ010000264.1:0-2427 GCA_035625755.1 Candidatus Sulfotelmatobacter sp. | reverse complement strand
CGCCGGGGCGGGGAAGCGCCGGGGTCGGTCCCGAGCCGCGACATCCACTACACCATGGACCTGGATTTCGAGGATGCGGTCCGTGGGCGGACCACCGAGATCACGGTCCAGAAGGAGTCCGCCTGCGAGACCTGCGGCGGGTCCGGCGCGCGGCCCGGCTCGCCGCTGGTGACCTGCCCGGAGTGCCACGGGACCGGGCGGCGCCCCAGCCGGAGCCTCCTCCGGGGGGCCCAGCCCTGCCCCCGCTGCGATGGGAGCGGGAAGACGCGGGCGGAGCCGTGCGCCGCCTGCGGGGGGCGCGGCACGCGCTCCCGCACGGAACGCATCCAGGTCAAGATCCCCCCGGGGGTGGACAACGGGTCCCGGGTGCGGCTGGCCGGCATGGGCAACGCGGGGCCCCGGGGGGCCGCGCCGGGGGATCTGTATCTCATCACGCGCATCCGTCCCCATCCGTTCTTCGAGCGGAAGGGCGACAACCTCTACTGCGAGATCCCCATCACCATCGCCGAGGCGGCCCTGGGCGCGCGGATCGAGATCCCCACGGTGGATGGGCCGGCCTCCATGCGGATCCCCCCCGAGACCTCCAGCGGGCAAACCTTCCGCCTGGGGGGCAAGGGGATCCCCCACCTGAAGGGCGGGGGGCGGGGCGACCAGTTCGTGACGGTCAAGATCACCATTCCCCGCGGGCTGGACGCGCGGTCCCAGGAACTCCTGCACGAGTTCGCGCGGCTCAATCCGCCGCCCCGCCGCCGCGATGTGAAGGCGAGCTGAGATGCGCCCGCGGACACGGCAGACGGAGGGCAAGGAACGGGTCCGGCGGCCCCTCTACATGATCAGCGTGGTGGCCGACATGCTGAAGGTCCACCCGCAGACGTTGCGGACGTACGAGCGGGAGGGGCTGCTCCGCCCGTCGCGGACCGAGGGGAACACGCGGCTCTATTCCGATGAAGACGTGGAACGGGTGGAACTGATCCTCCGCCTCACCAAGGAACTCGGCGTGAACCTGGCGGGGGTGGAGGTGATCCTGAACATGCGGGACCGCATGGAGGGGATGCAGCGCCAGATGAACCAGGCCATGGAGGCGTTCCTGCGGCGGTTCCAGGCCGAGTTCCACGACTTCGGCGCGCACGAGAACGAAGAGGGCCTGGTGCCGGTGGGGCGCCGCGGGCTGACGCGGCGGGCGCCCCGCCGCTAGCAGGCCGCTGAAAAAGGCCCAACGTCTCTCGCCGCTGGCCCGGCGGCAGCGGGTGGGGCGTTGGCGCGCTCGCGCGCTCGCTGCGGCGTACCCGGAGTACGCCTCACTCGGCGCGTCGCTCGCCGCCTTGCATCTGGACCTTTTTGAGCGGCCTGCGTGAGGGCAGGCGTTCGGTAATCCGTGAACGGCGTGCCGGCCGCCGCGGGGCGGCCGGCGGGAGTGCATCACAATGGACAACCGAGTGAAGACGGTCCTACTGCTGGGCGCCATGACGGGGCTGATCCTGCTCATCGGCGATCTGCTGGGCGGCGGCCAGGGCCTCATGATGGCGTTCCTGCTGGCCGTGGTGATGAACTTTGGGGGCTACTGGTTCTCGGACAGGCTGGCCCTCTGGAGCGCCGGCGCCCAGGAGGTGACGGAGGCCGAGGCCCCGGAGCTGCACCGGATCATCCGCTCACTGTGCCAGCGGGCGGGGCTGCCCATGCCGAGGGTGTGCATCACCCCGGAGGACGCCCCCAACGCCTTCGCCACCGGGCGCAACCCCCAGCACGCCGCCGTGGCGGTGACCCAGGGGATGCTCCGCATCGCCACGCCGGAGGAGCTGGAGGGCGTGCTGGCCCACGAGCTGTCCCACGTCCGCCACCGGGACATCCTCATCAGCTCCATCGCGGCCACCCTGGCCGGGGCCATCATGGTCCTGGCGCGCATGGCCATGTGGCTGCCCCTGGGCGGCCGCAGCGATGACGACGAGGGCGGATCCAGCATCGTGGGCATGGTGGTCCTGGCCGTGCTGGCCCCCATCGCGGCCATGCTGATCCAGATGGCCATCTCGCGCTCCCGGGAATTCCTGGCGGACGAGGGGGCGGCCCGCCTCACCCACAAGCCGTGGGCCCTGGCCAGCGCCCTGGAGAAGCTGGAGCGGGCCGCCCAGCAGGTCCCCATGGCCAGTGCGGACCCGGCCACGTCCCACATGTACATCGTGAACCCCCTCAAGGGGGTCAGCCTCATGAGCCTGTTCCGCACGCACCCCCCCACCGAGGAGCGGATCGCGCGCCTGCAGGCCATGAGGGGGGTGTGAACGCCGATCGCTCGGCCGCGCCCCCATCGGCCGCCGCGGCGCGGGCGGGCGCCCTCCTGGTCGCCGCGGCCGCCCTGCTCGCCGGCTGCTTCACCTTCGGCATGGGCGGTTCGCCCCTGGGCGAGCCTTCGCTGCGGCCGGCCCACCAGCACTC
>DASPOZ010000263.1:0-4799 GCA_035625755.1 Candidatus Sulfotelmatobacter sp. | reverse complement strand
ATCATCAAGACGCTCGCCCGGTCCGGCGGACCGGCATGCGGGCTGGGCGGCGAGGTGGAACTGGGGCCCGAGGAACGTCCGCTTCTCGCGGGCCCGTGGCTGGCCTTTGGCCTTCTGCCCAAGGCGGGCGCCCCTGGGGCCCTGCTGGTGGCGCGCCCGCCCGGGGCCCCGGCCTTCGGGCCTGGCGACCAGGCCGTCCTGCGCTCCACTGCCGCCCTGGCCGAGATGGGGCTGGGGAAGGCGCGCCTCCTGCGCGGCCTCACGAAGATCGTGTTCGACACGGTGAACGCCCTGGCGGTGGCCATCGAGGCCAAGGATCCCTACACGGAGGGCCACGTGCAGCGGGTGACCCAGTATTCGTTGGCCCTGGGGGAGGAGCTGGGCCTGCCCGAGGACCAGCTCCAGATCCTCCAGTTCGGGGCCCTGCTGCACGACGTGGGAAAGATCGGCGTGCGCGCCGAGATCCTGAACAAGAGGGGCAAGCTGGACCCCCTGGAGCTGCAGGAGATCCGGGCCCACCCGCTCATCGGGGAGCACATCATCCGGGACGTGGATTTCCTCCAGCCGGTGCGGGAGATCGTTCGCTACCATCAGGAGCGGTACGACGGCACGGGATATCCCGAGGGCCTCCAGGGGGAGGGGATCCCGCTCCTGGCCCGCATCATCGCCGTGGCCGATGCCTACGACTCCATGGCCGCCGACCGCCCGTACCGGAAATCCCTGGGGGACGGGGCGGCGGTCCGGATCCTGCGGGAAGAGGCGGGGCGCCAGTTCGATCCGGTGGTGGTGAAGGCCTTTCTCCGCATCGTGGACACCGATCCCGGTGCCGCGTGACCCGGTCGCCCTGTTGGACCTCCCGTCCCCAGAGGACCCGTCCTTCGTGGAGATCCGCGGGCGCGTGCTGCACGCCGGCGGCATCGATATCGGCGTCTACAAACATCCCTCCATGCTCCGCCGCCTCGGCGCCCGCCTGCGGGCCGCCGGGGTCGCAGACCTGGGTGCCTACTGCCGCCGGCTGGACGCGGACCCGGGGGAAATCCGCCGCCTGGTCGAAGCCCTCACCGTCAACGTCTCCGAATTCTTCCGGAACCCGAGGACCTTCCGCGCGCTCGCGCGGGAGGTGTTTCCCGTCCTGCTGGCGCAGCGGCAGGGCCAAGGCGCCCCGCCGGTCCGGGTCTGGAGCGCCGGCTGCGCCACCGGGGAGGAGCCGTACTCCCTGGCCATGGCCGTCTCGGAGGCCCTGGGGGACGCGCTCCGGGACCTCCCGGTGGTCATCTACGCCACGGATGTGGACCGGCCCAGCCTGGCGGCGGCCCGGGCCGCGCGCTACCGGACGGCCAAGGTGATCCGGGTGCCGCGCCACCTCCTGCGACGCTATTTCGAGCCGGACGCCTCGGGCTACCGGGTGCGCCAGGCCATCCGCCGCCTGGTGCACTTCCGCCGGCACGATCTGCTGGTCCCGCCCCCCTTCCGCCGGATGGACCTGGCGGTGTGCCGCAACGTGCTCATCTACATGACGCGGCCGTTCCAGGAACGCGTCCTGGCGGTGCTGTACGACGTGCTGAACCCTGGGGGATACCTGGTCCTGGGGAGGGTCGAGGGATTGGTCGGGCGGGCCCGGGAGCGCTTCGAGGCGGTGAACCTGGCCGAGCGGATCTATCGCAAGCCTGTGGCGCCGTGGCCGCGCCCGGCCCCCGCCGCCCACCAGGAGGCCGTGGGGTGATGGCCCTCCCCTGGGTCCTGGGACTCCTGGCGGCCCTGGTGGTGGCGGGGCTCGTGGTGGTCCTGGTACGGCAACAACGGACCCTGGCCGGCCTCGAGCGGCGCCTGGCGGTGCCGCCCCGGCCCGCCCCCCCTGGGGCCGACACCCGCGATCTGGACCAGAAGGCCTTCAACCTGTTCGCCCTCTACCAGGCCAACAAGATCCTGAACCTGTCCTACGACCCGGAGGTGCAGTGTCGGATCATCGTGGACATGTTCATGGAGGTGGTCGCGGCCAGCGCCTGCTACCTGCTCCTCTTTGACGAGGCAGCCGAGGTCCTCTCCCTCCGGGCCCTGAAGGGGCGGGATGCGTCCGGCATCGTGCTCCGGCTCCCGCCGGAGACGCGGGATGAGCTCCTGCGGATCAAGGAGCCCTTCCGGCTGGAGCAGTGGGCGGTGGGGCCGCTCTCGCGGGGCGTCGGGGAGGAGTTGTACCGCGTCTTGCGGGACCTGGAGGTGGACCTGTGCGTGCCCCTCATCCAGAACCGGAGCATCCTGGGCCTGGTCGGGCTGGGCCGGCGCCTCACCGGGGTGCCCATGGCCGATGCGGACCGGGAGCTCCTGGCCACCCTGGCCGGCCTCTCGGCCAATGCGCTGCAGAACTCCCATCTGTACGTCCTGGCCATCTTCGATGGGCTCACCCGCGTTTTCAACCACCGTTACTTCATGCGCCGCATCCGCGAGGAGTTCCAGCGGGCCAGGCGCTACGCCGAGCCCCTCAGCCTCCTCATGGTGGACATCGACTACTTCAAGAAGTACAACGACACGCACGGCCACCTGCAGGGGGACCGGGTGCTGGCCGAGCTGGCCGAGCTGGTCATGGGCTCGCTCCGCCGGGACGTGGATATCGTGGCCCGCTACGGCGGCGAGGAGTTCGCCTGTATCCTCCCGGAGACGGACGCGGCCGCGGCCTTCGAGGCGGCGGCCCGGATCCGCCGCCGCGTGGAGGCATGGGGGGCGGAGCGGGACGAGTCGGCCGGCGAGCCGTCCCTCACCATCAGCGTCGGGGTGTCCACCGCCGCAGCCGACTGGCCGCCCAGCGCCGAGGAGCTCATCGAGCAGGCGGACCAGGCGCTCTACGCCGCCAAGCGGGGCGGGCGTAACCGCGTGGAGGCGGCCCGCCGGGGGGACCCCGCCTAGCGCCATTGCGGAACGCGGATTGCGGAACGGGGAATGCGGAATAGACCGGCCCGGCCCCCGGCGCGCGCGCGAGCGCGCGTCCTGAACCCAACAGCAGCCCGGGCACCGGGCAGGCCGCTCAAAAAGGCCCAGGTGCAAGGCGGCGGGCGATGCGCCGAGTGAGGCGTACTGGGATGTACGCCGCAGCGAGCGCGCGAGCCCGCCAACGTCGCAGATGGGCCTTTTTCAGCGGCCTGCTAGAGGGCGCGGGAATCGCCTTGACGGGACCGCCGCGCTCCCGTTAACGTAACGCCTGCGCCGCGGGGAGGATGGATGCGATCTTCGGCGGGGTGGGCCGGAGGGGCGGGCAAGGATCCAATAGCGCTGCGGCTTCAGGCGGGTTGCTGAAGGCGGAAGCGCAGGCCTTTCAGCAACCTGCCGGGGAACGGGAGGGCGGCGGGCGGGGCGCGCACGGCCCCGGGCGGCGGCCCGGCAGGAGAGAGGCGGCACTCATGGCGGCACGACAGAAGATCGGACGCAAGCTCTTCTTCTGGTTCCTCGTCACCATCGCCATCACGGTGGTGGTCACCGTCGCCGCCACCGACTGGCTGGGGGCCATGGTGGCCGGCTCCCTCCTGGGCGTGACGGCGGTCCGCATCGTCGGGGGGTTCCTGGCCATCCTGGCGGGCTTGGTGGTGGCCACGGTGGTCGCCCGGAAGCTCACCCAGACGGTCCAGTCCCTGGCGGAGGCCACCACCATCATCAGCGAGGGCGATCTCACCCGGGACGTGGTGGGGACCAGCAACGACGAGCTGGGCGACCTGGCCGAGGCCTTCAACCGCATGGTGGGCAACCTGCGCCAGATCGTGCTGGAGGCGAAGGCCACCTCGGAACAGGTGACCACATCGGCCCTCGCCCTCTCCACCTCGGCCGAGCAGATGAACAGCTCCACGGGCGAGATCGCCGGCACCGTGGAGCAGATCGCCAAGGGCGCGGAACACCAGGCCAGCCTGGTGGAACAGGTCTCCCGGCTCATGCGGGAGATGGCCGGGTCCATCAACGAGATCGCCGCCCGCGCCAAATCCGCCGCCGAGGCGGCCACGGAGGCCGGGCACACGGCCCAGACGGGCGGCAAGTCCGCCCGCGAAGCCATGGCCAAGATGAAAGAAGTCTTCGGCATCATCGAGGCCTCGGCCCACAGCGTGCGGGGCTTCAGCGAGAAGACGCAGCAGATCGGGACCATCGTGGACGTCATCACGAAGATCGCCCAGCAGACCCACCTGCTGGCCCTCAACGCGGCCATCGAGGCCGCCCGGGCGGGCGAGGCGGGCGGCGCCTTCAGCGTGGTGGCGGAGGAGGTGCGGAAGCTGGCCACCGAGGCGGGCACCTCGGCGGAGAAGATCACCCAGCTCATCAAGGAGATCCGGGCGGAGAACGCCAAGGTGGTGGAGGCCATGGAGGTGGCCACGCGGGAGGTGAGCGCCGGCCGCGAGGTCCTCACCCTCACGGGGCAGGCGCTGGAGGATATCGTGCGGGTCGTGCTGGAGGAGGTGCGCAAGGTCCAGGAGATCTCCGGGCTCACCCAGCGGCAGACCCAGGGCGCCGAGGCCCTGGTGAAGACCATGGACGAGATCGCCAAGGTCGCCGAGGACAACGCCGCCTCCAGTGAGGAGGCCTCCGCCGCCACCACGGAGCAGACGGCCTCCATGGACCACATGGCGGAATCGGCCCAACAGCTCTCCGCCATGGCCGACAAGCTGCGCAATCTGGTCGCACGCTTCCGGGTGGACGCGCCGGCGGCCCAGCCCTAGCAGGCCGCTGAAAAAGGCCCATCTGCGGCGTTGGCGCGCTCGCGCGGCGCTGCGTCGTACGGACCAAGTACGCCTCGCGCCTCGCATCGCGCGCCGCCTTGCACCTGG
>DASPOZ010000262.1:0-3702 GCA_035625755.1 Candidatus Sulfotelmatobacter sp. | reverse complement strand
GTGGCCTCCGCGACCGGATCGCGACGGATCTGCGCCGCCTGCCGGGGCGCGCGCCCTCGGGGCGCCGGGCGTTGCACCGGCCGGGCCCCGCCGCGGGGCGGCAGGGCCCGACCCTCCCGCGGCAAGGCCATTAGCCCACATTATTCATGAACCAGACCTCGGCGTCTCAGGCGCCCCCTCACCCGGGCCCTCTCCCCCGCCGGGGGCGAGGGAATCATAAACTCGCCCTCTCCCTCGCTGAGGGAGAGGGTGGGGGTGAGGGTGTCGAGCGGCTTCATGAATAATGTGGGCTAATGGCCTTGCCGCGGGAGGCTCGGGCCCAGCCGCCCCGCGGCGGGCCCCCGCCGGTGCAACGCCCGTCGCCCCGAGGGCGCGCGCCCCGGCAGGCGGCGCAGATCCGTCGCGATCCGGTCGCGGAGGCCACAGTCCCCGGCGCACGTCTCGCCTACACGGCTACCGCTGCGGATGCAGCATGAGCTTCTGCACCCGCCAGTTCAGGAGCTCCCCGACGTAGAGCACGTCTTCGGACGGGCAGGCGATGCCGTGGATCCAGCCGAACTGCTTGAGCTGCTTGCCCGATTCGCCGAACACGCCCAGCACCTTCCCATCCAGGCTGAGCTTGTAGATGCGGCCGGGGAACGCATCGGAGGCGTAGAGCACCTGGCGGGGTCCCGGCGTGATGCACAGCGTCCACGGGGAGCCGGGCGCCATCGTGAGCGGCCCGCCGGAGGCCTCGAGCTTGTCCACATCGATCCTGTTGCCGATCGCGGGGCGTGCGGTGCGGTCATACGGCACGTCGATCGTGATCTGGCGCAGGGGCTTCCCCTGGCCGTCGAACACCTGGATGCGCCGGTTGCCGCGGTCCGCCACGTAGATGTTGCCCTGCGCATCCGCCGCGATGTTGTGCGGCGTATCGAACTCGCCGGGCCGTTTGCCGCGATCCCCCCAGGACATGAGCCAGTTGCCGTTCTTGTCGGCCTTCGCCACGCGCGAGTTGATATAGCCGTCGCTGATGTACGTGTTGCCCGCCGGGTCCCAGGCCATATCCGTCACCTGTCTGAAACGGCCGTCCTCGGCCGGCAGCGGGGGCTTCGGGTGCTTCACCGGCCCGGTCTCCTCGTCGGAGGCCTCCTGCTTGCGGCCGAAGACCATCAGCACGCGGCCCTGCGGGCTGAACTTGATGACCAGGTCCGAGCCCTTGTCGGCGATCCAGATGTTGTCTTCCTGGTCGATGCGCACGCTGTGCGCGAATGACCACGCGTACAGGTTCTTGCCGATCTCGCGGAGGTACTTGCCGCCGGGACCGAATTCCAGCAATTGCGCCGCCGCGGCGGCGTACGCCGGGCCGTTGGTGTTGCCGCGCGAGAACACGAAAATGTGCCCTTGCGAGTTCACCGCCACCCCGGCGACCTCGCCCAGGTACATGTCCTCCGGCAGCGTGAGCGGGTTCGGGACCGACTCGAACGGGATGCGGGGCGCGGGTCCCTGCGCAAACGACGGTGCGGCCGCCAACACCAGCAATCCGGCCAGCCAACGTTTCATGTCAACCTCCCCCTGAATGAACCTGCGGCGTTGCGAGGCGTGAAAGGGGACAAGTGCAACCGAGGTGCGGCGCCGGCAAGGCCGGGTGGCCGTGACGTAGACGAGCGCGTGGGAGGGAAGTGACACGGCCTGGGGCCGCACCAGCAGGCACGATCGGGCACGCCACGGCAGGGTGTCCCACGGGCTAGAACACACGGAAGTTGCCGTGATTGGCAACGTCCCGCAGGCCACAGTCTCCCTGGGTTACTATCTCCCCATGGGATAGGGGCCGTGGCGTGGACCCACGGTGCCCCCGATGTCCACTCCAACCCCCTGAAGCTGGACGGGCGCGGTCTCCGGTTGCGTGAGCCCGTCGCTCGTGGCGCAACCCGCCAAGAGGGCAAGGAGCACCAGGGCCAGGCACAACCCCGGCTCCCGGCAGCGGCCGACAAAAAGGGACGTCGGCACCTTCATCACCTTTTCATAGGAACCGGCGCACCGGCGGCTTCGGGGCGGGCCCGTGGCCCCGTGACGCCGCCCGTGAAGCTGGCCGGATCGAGCGCGATGCTCCCCGATCAGCCGCGCGGCATATCGCGTTCGAGCATGACGACGAACTCATCGAAGGAACGGTCGAACTTGCGCTGGGTTTCGGGAGACTCGTGGCCCAACGTCGTCTGGCTCACGTCGCGGTACATTTCCGCGGCTCCGGCCAGCATCCGGGGGGTGAGCCCTATGCCCTGATACGAGGCGGCGAGCTCGTTCATCTCGCCGACCCAGCGATGGGCCTTCGGCGGCATCTGCTGGAGGCCGTCCCGCGCAAACGTGAGCAGGGCCTTCTGGCTGGTTTCGAGTTCGGCCATCAGCACGTCGAACACCCCCAGCCGCTTCGCCAAGACGAGGGATTGGGTGAAGAGCGCCTGAGTCCCCTTGTTGAGGGTGGAATAGGAGATCTTGATCGCCTTGGCCCTGCCCTCCTCCGGCCCGAGGACGCGCACATCGAGCCCGGATTGCTTGAGCTGCGCGAACTCCTGCGCCTGGGGGCCCGAGGCGTAGATGCGGGTCTTGTTCGGCACGCGCGGCGGCGGCCCGATGATCGAGGCCTCTGCGAAGGGCGCCCCCACCGCCTTCATGATCTCGCCGATCTTCCGCGCGGATTGCACGGCGATGGAATTGCAGTCCGCATACAGGGGCGTGGCGCCTGCGCTCTTCATGGCCTCGGCCACCCGCTGGGCCGCCCCAATCGCCGCGTCCGGGTCCAGGATGGACATGACCAAGTCGGCTTTCCGCACAAGGTTCTCCAGCATGCCCACATCGGCGATGCCGGCCTCGGCCGCCAGCGCGCGCGTGCGGGCGCTGCGCTCGCCCAGCGCCGCGATCACCGCCAGGCCGTGCTTGGCCAATACCTGGCCCACGGCCGAGCCCATATCGCCCGGACTCATGATCCCCACCGTCCGCAGCCTTGTGCCTCGTGCCTCTCGCCGCGGATCGGGGTCGCCCTGCGCCTCGCTGCGAAGCGACTGCTGGGCGCGTCCCGGCACAGCGGTGACGGCCGCGCCGCCAACCGCCAGGGCGGTGGTCCTGAGAAAGGTGCGCCGTGTGAACTGGTCACCCATGGTCGCCTCCTTGCGATACCGGAGCGGAAGTCGGACCCTGACTGGGGCCCCGCGCGGTCGCCACGCCGGCCGGGCCTCCGTGCCCATGGCCGATCCAGGGATGAACACCAGGGGGAAACGGGCATCAGCGGGAACGCTACCAGGGGCGCCCGGGCGCGTCAAGCGCACCCGGCATCGGTCCCTTCTATCGCCCCACCCGCCGCCGATTGAAGGGGGACGACCTCTTCGCAGGAACAGCCGGGCCAGCCGTTCCGGAGCGAGCGCGTGGCCATGCGACGCCGCGCGGCCCCTGCGGAGCGCCCGGAGGATGGGCGGGCCCGTGCCCCCCGGCGCGGCGCTCCACGCCCCGCGTCACGCTCTAGCCCGTATTATTCACGAACACGCGCCCCGCGTCCTGAGCGCCCTCTCACCCTGTCCCTCGCCGCGTTCCCTATCGTCCCCCCTTTATCAAAGGGGGGCCGGGAGGTATTTTTGCGCTCAACTCTGCGGCGATGGTCCATTAGATAGCCTCCGCCCTAACATCACCGAAATCCCCCCTCCCCCCCTTTCTCAAAGGGGGGACGCCGCT
>DASPOZ010000261.1:0-6944 GCA_035625755.1 Candidatus Sulfotelmatobacter sp. | reverse complement strand
GGCCGAAGGGCAAGCAGGCCGCCAACGTCACCCCGGTTCAGGCGTAACGAACCACACCAGCGAACGCCCCCCGGCGCTACGGCGCCGGGGGGCGTTTTGCTTTCTGGCCCCGCCTCCCGCCCCAGCGCAACCCCCCGATTCGAAAGGTCACACGCCACCTGACGGCGAATGCGACATAGGTCGCAGACGCGGCCGGCAGCCCGCCGTATATTTCCCGGCAGAGGCTGAGGGACCGACGGCAGGAGGCGGGACGATGCACACCTGGGCGCTGCCCGTGATCGACGAGGAAGCCTGCGACGGGCGCGGTGAGTGCGTGGAGGCCTGCCACGCCGGCGCCATCTCCATCGTGGAGGGTAAGGCCGCCGTCACGCAGCCGGAGGTGTGCGATTATTGCACCGATTGCGAGGCCGCGTGCCCTGCGGAAGCCATCCACTGCCCGTTCGAGATCGTGTGCGCCTAGCAGGCTGCTGAAAAAGGCCCAACATCTCTCCCCGCCGCCTCGGCGGCAGCGGGTGGGGCGTTGGCGCGCTCGGATGATTTCCCGCTGGCGACGTTGCGCCAGCGGCGGCCCTGCGGCGTACCCGGCGTACGCCTCAGTCGGCCCATCGCGCGCCGCCTTGCACCCGGACCTTTTTGAGCAGCCTGGACACGTGCCGGGCTGGCCGGCGTGAGGGAGCAGAAAATGCAGCTCAGCGCGGACACCCGGGTTTCGGACCTGCTGGACGCCTACCCCCAGGCCGTGGATGTGTTGGCGGAACTCAATCCGCACTTCGCCAAGCTCCGCAACCGCGTCCTCCGCAAGCTCATGGCTCCCCGCGTCACCGTGGGCCAGGCCGCGCAGATGGCCCAGGTGGACGTGGGGGCGATGCTCACGGTGCTGGCCCGGGCCACGGGGCAGGCCCCACCGCCCGCCTGCTGCGGCGGCGAACCCGCCGGCCCGCAGCGCACCTCGGCTCCGGAGCGGCCGCCCTTCCTCGACCAGTTCGCGGGCGACCGGCTGGTGACGCTGGACGTGCGCGAGGACATCCGGCGGGGCCAGGAGCCCTTCGCCAGGATCATGGCCGCGGCGAGGGGCCTGAGGCCCGGGCAGGCGCTCTTGCTGCGGAACCTCTTCGAGCCGGTGCCGCTCTACCAGGTGCTGGCCAAGAAGGGGCTGGACCACTGGACGATGCGCGCCGGCCCCGAGGACTGGTCCGTCTATTTCTACCCCGCCCCAACCGAAGGGGCCGACGCCGCGGCCGCAACCGAAGCGCCGCCGCCCGCCCCGCGGCAGGCCGGCGAGGTGGTGGTTGACGCGCGCGGGCTCGAGCCGCCGCAGCCCATGCAGCGCATCCTCGAGGCGCTGGCCGCCCTCCCGGAGGGCGAGGCGCTCCGGGCCCACACGGACCGGCGCCCCATGCTGCTCTACCCCAAGCTCGAGGAGCGAGGCTACCGGTACGAGACCCGGGAGGCCGGAGACGATGGCTACGAAACCCGCATCTGGCGGTAGCGGCGCGCCGGCCGCCGCCGGCCTGCGGCCCGCCCTGGGCCCATCCGTCTGGGTGCCGCTGCGCTACCTGGCCACGGCCCAGGCCGCATTCCTCCTGGCGGTGACCTGGGCCATCTTCGAGGCCGACGCGCTGGCGGACCACTATTACCTGAGCCACACCTTCGCCCTCACGCACCTGATCACGCTCGGCTGGATCAGCATGACCATCATGGGCGCGGCCTACCAGCTCGTCCCGGTGGCCCTGGAGGCGCAGCTCCACAGCGAGCGGATCGCCCGCTGGCAATACTGGTTCATGCTCCTCGGCGTCATCGGCATGGTGGCCCACTTCTGGAACGGGCACTTCAACGGGATGGCGTGGTCGGCGGGCCTGGTCCTGGTGGCCGTCCTGCTCTTCGTCTGGAACATGGGCGCCACGCTGTGGCGGCTGCCCCGCTGGGGCATCGTGGCCAAGCACGTGGCCGCCTCGGTGAGCTTTCTCCTGGCCACCGCCATCGTGGGGAACCTGGTGGCGCTGGACAAGGTGCTGGGATTCTGGCGCGGGGAGGTGCTGAACATCGTGCACGCCCACGCGCACCTGGCGGCCCTGGGCTGGGTGACCATGATCATCTTCGGCGTGGCCTACCGGCTGATCCCCATGTTCGCCCTGGCGGCCGACCCGGACGAGCGGCTCCCCCATTGGCAGTTCTGGATCTTCACGGCGGGCGTGGCGGGCCTGTACCCCGCCGTCCTCCTGGGGAGCCGCCTGCAGGCCCTCTTCGCGCTGCTGATCGCCGGCGGGATCGCGCTCTTCGTCCACCAGATCGTCCGTATCGCCCGCGGCCGGAAGAAGCCGACGCTGGACTGGGGCGTGCGCACCGCCCTCACGGCGCTGGCGTACCTGGTGGCCCTGGTGCCGGTGGGCCTGGCCTTGGCCGCGGGCCTCGTGCCCGAGGGGGAGTTCGCCTCCCGCCTGGCCTTCGCGTACGGGTTCCTGGGGCTGGTGGGGTGGGCCTCCCTCACCATCATCGGGATGATGCACAAGATCATCCCGTTCCTCGTGTGGTTCCACCGCTACAGCGGCCTGGTGGGGACGGTGCCGGTGCCCTCCCTCGCCCAGCTCTACTCCGAGGCGTGGCAGCGGCGCGGCTACTGGCTGCTCAACTTGGGGACGCTGGGGACGGCGGCGGGCCTGCTGGCGGCCTCGCCGGGGATCCTCCGGGGCGGTCTGGCGGTGCTGGCCGCCGGGGCCTGGATCTTCGGCCTGAACATGCTGGCGATCTACCGGCACCTCCGGCGCCGGCCCGCGCCCGCGCCGGCCGCCGCCCCCAAGCCGGCCGCCGCCGCGCGTTGAACGAAAGGAGAACGACCCATGGCGACAGAGACCGGCATCACCGAGGCCCAGGTGCTGGACGCCTTGCGGCATGTCATCGACCCGGAACTGGGGATCAACCTGGTGGACCTCGGCCTGATCTACGACGTGGCCATCGAGGGGCAGGACGTGCGCGTGAAGATGACCCTCACCACGCCGGGCTGTCCCATGCACGACAGCCTGGTGGCCGGGGCCGAGCGCGCGCTGGGGCGGATCCCGGGCATCGTGTCGGCCGCCGTGGAGCTGGTGTGGAGCCCGCCCTGGAACCCCAACATGATCTCCCCCGAGGGCATGGCGGCCATGCAGCAGGGGCGGCAGGGCCCGCGATGACGCCCGACGCGCCCCTGACGCCGGAGGCCGTGCGCGAGGCCCTGCGGCGCGTGAAGTACCCCGGGTTCAGCCGGGACATCGTCTCGTTCGGCATCGTGAAGGAGGTGGAGACGGCCGAGGGAACCGTGCGCCTCCGCCTGCACCTTCCCGGCGACAAGCCGGCGGATGCCGAGGCCATCGAGGCCGGCGTGCGGGCCGCGCTGGAGGCCCTGCCCGGCGTGCGGGCCGTGGAGATCGCCCGCACCAGCGAGCCCCAGGCGCGCCGGGCGCGCAGGGAGAGGGGCCCCATCGCCGGCGTGCGGTACATCGTGGCGGTGGCGTCGGGCAAGGGCGGCGTGGGGAAGACGACGGTGGCCGTGAACCTGGCGGTGGCCCTGGCCCGCCGGGGCATGCGGGTGGGCCTGCTGGATGCGGACATCTACGGGCCCAACGTGCCCCTGATGCTGGGGGCCGGGGGGGCGCTCCACGCCGAGGGCGGAAGGATCCTGCCCCTGGAACGCTGGGGCGTGCACGTGATGTCCATCGGCTTCCTGCTCACGGAGGAGTCGCCCCTCATCTGGCGAGGGCCGCTGGTGGCCCAGGCCGTCCAGCAGCTCCTGCGGGATACGCGGTGGCCCGAGCTGGATCTGCTGCTGGTGGACCTGCCCCCCGGCACGGGCGACGCGCAGCTCACGCTGGTGCAGTCCGTGCCCCTGGCCGGCGCCGTGATCGTGACGACCCCCTCGGACGTCTCGCTGCAGGACGCCGAGAAGGGCCTGCGCATGTTCCGGAAGGTGAACGTGCCCGTGTTCGGGATCGTGGAGAACATGAGCTACTTCGTCTGTCCCTGCTGCGGAACCGAGACGGACATCTTCAGCCGCGGCGGCGGGCGGCGGGTGGCCGAGGCGCTGGGCGCCCCCTTCCTGGGGGAGCTGCCGCTGGACCCGCGCACGCGGCGGGGCGGCGATACGGGCGAACCCGTGGCCGCCGGCGATCCCGCCGGCCCCGCGGCCGCCCCCTTCTTCGCCCTGGCGGCCCTGCTGGAGACGGCGCTGGCCGCCCTCCCGGCCGCCGCCCCGGAGGCCGCGTGATGAAGACCGTGGGCCTGCGGGAGGCCCAGGCGTTCTCGCCGGCCCCGCCCCGCCTGACGGAGGCTGACAAGCTGATGAGCTGACGAGCAACGAGCGGGGCATCCGCCGGGCGCGGCTCATCAGCCCCCCGGCCCATCAGCTCATCAGCCCATCAGCTCGTCAGCAGGCGACGCAATGGAGGCTATACCATGGCGGCCGTGAGAACGGTGGAACTGGATGTGCGGCCGATCCCCGTTCGAGAGAAGCACCCCACCATCTTCCGGACTTTCGATGGGCTGGCCGCGGGCGACGCGATCCTGCTGATCAACGATCACGACCCGAAGCCGCTCTACTACACCTTCATGGCCGAGCGGGCCGGCACCTTCGCCTGGAACTATCTGGAGCAGGGGCCGGAGGTGTGGCGGGTGGAGATCCGGAAGGCCGCGTAGCAGGCTGCTGAAAAAGGCCCATCTGCGGCGTTGGCCCGCTCGCGCACTCCCTGCGGCGTACCCGGTGTACGCCTCAGTCGGCGCTTCGCGTGCCGCCTTGCACCTGGACCTTTTTGAGCAGCCTGCGGGACCCAGGTTCCTGGCCTGACTGGCGTAGCAGGCTGCGAAAGAAGGCCCGGCGTTTCTCGCCGCTGCCAGCGGTGCGGCAGCGACAGCGCCGCGCCTCGGTGGGCTCATTCCGCATTCCGCAATCCGCATTCCGCAATGGTGGGCGCCGCCTTGCACATGGACCTTTTTGAGCAGCCTGCGGGACCCGGGTTCCTGGCCCGCCTACCGTAGCAGGCTGCTGAAACGCCCAGCGTGCCTCGCCGCTGCCTCGGCGGCAGCGATAGCGCCCCGGCGTGCCGGCCGGCCCATTCCGCAATCCTCAATCCCAAATCCTCAATCCGCAATGGGGGCCCCGCCACGCATTTTCGGCAGGGTTGCTGAAGAAAGCCGGGCATGATCTTCGTCATGGCGCCCCTGGACCTTTTGAACGATTGTAGGTGGCGAGCACGGCCCGTGGCGGTGCCTGCCGCCGCCCGGCTGAAGCCCCTCCGGAAACGGGTTGCCCTCCTGGCCCGGGCTGATCTCGCCCTCGGTGTCCTGGTGGTGGCCCCCGGAGTCATGGCGGCGCGGATGGAGACCTGCTTGGTGGGCTGGTGATGGGGGCCATGCGGTTCGCCCCGGGACGGAGGGGATGGCGATGAAGACGCTGGAGTCTCTCCCGGTCTTTGAGAGCCAGAACAAGCCCGTTTTCGACCCCGCCACCTGGCGCCTGGTGGTGGACGGCCTCGTGGGTCGCCGCCTGGCCCTGTCCCCCCGCGACTTCATGCGCTTCCCCCGCATCGGCGTGGAGAGCGACTTCCGCTGCCACGAGGGGTGGGTGGTGCCCAGGGTGAAATGGGAGGGCGTGCGCGTCCCGCCGATCCTGGCGCGCGCCCAGACCGCCTCCGAGGCCCGCTTCGTCACGTTTCATGCCGGGGACTACACCTTCGTCCTCTCCATCGCCGAGGCGCGCCACCCCGGGGTGCTGCTGGCGACGCATTTGAACGGCCAGCCTCTCACCCCGGAACACGGGGCGCCCCTGCGCCTGGTGGTTCCGCCCGAGTGGGACTGCTTCGCCAGCGTGAAGTGGTTGCAGCGCATCGAGCTGACGGAGCGGCGGGCCAAGGCCACCGGCCCTTCCATTGCCCTGGCCCGGATCGGCCAGCGCGGCGCCATCACCTGACCGGCTGCTGAAAAAGGTCCATCTGCGGCGTTGGCGCGCTCGGGCGCTCCCTGCGGCGTACCCGGTGTACGCCTCAGTCGGCCCTTCGGGCGCCGCCTTGCATCTGGACCTTTTTGAGCAGCCTGCGGGAGCCAGGTTCCTGGTTCACCCGGCGTGCCAGGCTGCGGAAAACAGCCCAGCGTGGCGCGCCGCTGCCTCGGCGGCAGCACCAGTGTTGCGGTGCACCGGCCTTCCCATTCCGCAATCCTCAATCCTCAATCTACAATCCTCAATAGGGCCCGCCCCGCCCCCCTGTCTCGGAAAGTCCGTAACAGCGGCTCGTTGCCCAAAATCAGCCAAGGCGGGGGCATTGCGACAAAAGTCGCAGACGCGCCGCCCCGGTCGCGCTATGCTGAGAAGTATGGAAAGGGGCCCCGCGCCGACGTGGCCTTCGGTGACGTTGGACGTGAGACTTTGGACGTTGGACCGTTCTTAGGGCGCTGTTGAGAAACTCGTTTTCGCGCAGGCTGCTCAAAAAGTTCCAGATGCAAGGCGGCGTGCGATGCGAGGCGCGAGGCGTACTGGGGCCGTACGTCGCAGCGCCGCGCGAGCGCGCCAACGCCGCAGATGGGCCTTTTTCAGCAGCCTGTCAGGGGAGGATAAGATGAGTCCGGCGCAGCACGGAGACACCGCCTATGGGCCCGCCACGGCCCTTCTCAAGGAAGAGCACGATCTCATCCTGCGGGGCCTGACCGTCCTCGAGCGGGTCGCCGCCCGGCTGGTCGAAGGCAAGCCGGTGGCCCCGGAGACGCTGGCCAAGCTGGTGGGTTTCTTCCGGAACTTCGCCGACCGGTGCCACCACGGCAAGGAAGAGGCCATGCTCTTCCCGGCCCTGGAATCCGCAGGGCTGCCGCGGGACGGGGGGCCCACCGGCGTGATGTGCATGGAACACGAGGACGGCCGCGCGTGCGTGCAGGGCATCGCGGCCGCCACGGCCCGCCTCGCCCGGGACCCGGCGGCGGCGCAGGAG
>DASPOZ010000260.1:0-2471 GCA_035625755.1 Candidatus Sulfotelmatobacter sp. | reverse complement strand
GCGATTCCATCCCGGTCGGCTGGATGGTGGACCGGAGGGGCCAGCCCCTCACCGACCCGCAACGATCCCACGAGGGGTTCCTGCTCCCCATCGGCGGCTACAAGGGATACGGGCTCAACGTGGTGATCGGGATGCTGGCCGGCCTCCTGAACGGCGCCGCCTTCGGGCGAAACGTGGTGGACTTCAACCAGGACCTGGCCACACCCAACAACGGCGGCCACACGATCTTCGCCATGCGCGTGGACTGCTTCCGGCCCCCGGACGAGTTCAAACGCGACATGGATCGGAGCATCCGCGAGATCCGGGCCTCGCAGCGCATGGAGGGGGTGGACCGGATCTGGCTGCCGGGCGAGATGGAGTTCCACGCGATCCGCGAGCGCCGCGAGCGCGGCATCCCCATCGCCCCGGCCGTGGTCCGGCAGCTCCGCGCCCTGGCCGACACGCTCGGCCTCCCGTTCACCCTGACAGAAAGTTGAAAGAACTCTCCTTCCCAGGCTGCTCAAAAAGGTCCAGATGCAAGGCGGCGCGCGAGGCCGGGGTACCCACCGAAGGTGGGTCGGAGGCGTACTCCGGGTACGCCGCAGCGAGCGCGCAAGCGCGCCAACGCCCCACCCGCTGCCGCCGGGGCAGCGGGGAGAGACGTTGGGCCTTTTTGAGCAGCCTGCCAGACTGATGGGACGGCCATCACAGGCCGTCCACCAGCACCAGATCGCTGACGGCGTTCTTCTGGCGAATGGCCTTCAGCTTTTGGTATTCCTGCGACGCATACCACCGCTTCACGTGGTCCATGCTCGGAAACTCGAGGATCACGAGACGGGTGGGCTTCCATTTCCCCTCCAGGACCTCGTGCGGGCCCCCCCGCACCAGGAACTTCCCGCCGTACCCCGCCATGGATGCGGGGACACCCTGCTTGTATTCCTCGTAGGGTCCGGGATCCTTCACGTCCACATCGGCGATGACGTACGCAGCCATCCTCGTTCCTCCCTTCGGTGGTACGATCTCCGCATTGCCCGACCGGGGCCCCGGCGGGCCCCGGCAGTCCGCAGCGTGCTGAAAAACCCGTTCCTCCGCAGGCTGCTCAAAAAGGCCCAGGTGCAAGGCGGCGCGCGAAGGGCCGAGTGAGGCGTACTCCGGGTACGCCGCAGCGAGCGCCCGAGCGCGCCAACGCCCGGCCCGCCGCCGTCGGCGCGGCGGGGAAGGCTAAGATGTCGGGCCTTTTTCAGCAGTCTGCTAGGCGGCGCCCTGGAGGGCGCCGACATACTCGTCCGTCGTCGTCACCCACCCGAAAAACCGCTGGACATTGTACACGGTCGCCTCGTGCAGCGCGGCGGGGCCCGCCGCCATGGCGCCGTCCGTGACCAGCAACGGGAAGTACTCGAGGAAGAAGGCGTCCCGCAGCGTGGACTCCACGCACACATTCGTGGCGATGCCCGTGAAGACCAGGCTCCGGATCCCCCGCCCCCGCAGGAGCATGTCCAGGTTCGTGCCGCTGAAGCCGCTGTAGCGCGGCTTGTGAACCACCAGGTCCTGCGGCTCCGGCTTCAGGTCGTCCACCAGCGCGTAGTCCCACGTCCCCCTGATCATCAGCTTCCCCTCCAGCTCGGGCCGCTGGCGCATGAGCCGCAGGGCGTTGGCCTTGTGCCAATTGGGCGAGGCGGGACCGCCGGCATCGCACAGGTCGTGTTCCCAGCCCATCTGGAGGAACACCACCTGGATCCCGGCCGGGCGGGAAGCGGCCAGCACCCGCTGGATGTGCCGGACCACGGCCGGGGCCCCCGAGACGTCGGCCCCGAACAGGTCCAGGTAGCCACCCCTGGAGGCGAAGGCATTCTGCATGTCTACCACGATGACGGCGGTCTCCGCCGGTTGGATGCCGAAAGGTTCGGGCCGGGCCGGGATCGTGAGATGTGCGTGCATGGTCACCCCCTCCTCCCCGGGCGGATGGACCTCCCCCGCTTCCCCTCATCTGGCGCAGGGCTACTCGCGGCGGGCGTAGTTGTCGATGATGAACCGCGCGATGCTGAGGCGGGACGGCAGGTTGGGGAGGGCGTCCACGGGGAACCAGCGGGCGTCCTCGAGTTCGTTCGTGTCCGGCCGGACGTCCCCGCCGGCGTATTCCGCGGTGAATCCCACCATCAGTTGACTGGGGAAGGGCCAGTTCTGGCTTCCCCGGTACCGGATGCCGTCCACCTCGACGCCTACCTCCTCCCGCACCTCGCGGCGCACGGCCCCCTCCAGGGACTCCCCGTTGTCCACGAACCCCGCCACCAGGCTGTACCGCCCCGGCGCCCACTCCCGCTTGCGGGTGAGGAGCACGCGGCCGCCGTCCCGCACCAGCACGATCACGCAGGGATGGAGGTGCGGGTAGTGCTCGTAGCCGCACCGCACGCACTTCTTTCCCCACTCCCCCGGCAAGCGCTCCGTCCGATCCCCGCAGCGGGGGCAGCACCCGCTGGTGCCTTCCCAGTAGA
>DASPOZ010000259.1:0-4681 GCA_035625755.1 Candidatus Sulfotelmatobacter sp. | reverse complement strand
CGCCGCCAGGAGGGCCGGCACGGCCGCCCCCTCGCGCCCGATGACCGCGATGCCCAGGGCGGCTTCGCCGAGCATCGCTTCGTCGTTCATGCCGTTGCCGATGGCCACGGTCCGGCCCGACCCGAGGGCGCGTACGACCTCCGCCTTTGCCTCCACCTGGTCCCCGGGCCCCAGGCGGACGATGCGCGCGCCCAGCCCTTCCAGCGCGGCGGCCGTCCCGAAGGTATCGGCCGTGAGGACGTGCACGTGCACCAGGGCGCCCAGGGCGCGCACCCGCTCGGCGACCTGCGGGGGCACGCGGCCGTCCGTGGCCAGGGTGCCGTTCAGGTCCAGCACCAGGTGGGCGACCTCCAGCCGTCCCCAGCCCGGGATCTCGACGGTGATCACGCCCCTCGCCCTCCGGGTGCGGTCCCGTTCATCGGCTCACCGGCCGCCCCGCGCCCGCCACGGCGGCCGCCATCAACGCGGCCTCATCCACCTCGGCGCCCTTGGCGTCTCGGCGGTCCACGTTCCCCCTCACCAGACGCGCAGGCCAGGCGTGGTGAACGGGGTCGTGGCCACGAGCCGCACGAGGGTGGGGCCGTAGGCGATGGCGATCAGCACCACGGCCAGGGCGAGCCACGGCTTCCACCGATCCAGGATCGCCGGCGCGTGCTCGGGGCCCGAGATGGCCTCGGCGAAGGCGGGCGCCGCGGGGGCCGGCGCCCGCGAGGCCGCCACCGTCAAGACCAAGTTCAGAAAGTAGAGCAGCGCGCTCAGGGTGAGCAGCGAGCCGCCGATCCCCACCAGCGGCAGGGCCCCCCGCCACGCGGGCTGGAGGTAGGGGGCCGCGCCGATCATGGTCCGGCGGGGCATCCCCATCATCCCGAGCCGGTGCAGCGCGTTGGAGAAGATCGCCATGCCCACGAACCAGAGCCACACCTGGGCCAGCGCCAGGCGCCGCCCCCAGAGCGCGCGGCCGCACAGGTGCGGGACCAGCCAGTAGGTGATGCCCATGAAGGTGAGGGTGACGGCCGTCCCCACCGTGAGGTGCAGGTGCCCCGGGATCCAGGCGGTGTTGTGGACCACCAGGTTCAGGTTGAACGAGGCGTTGATCAGGCCGCCGATCCCGCCGAAGGTGAAGAGCAGCATGGCCAGCACCTGGGCGGCCAGCGAGGGATCGCCCCAGGGCAGCTTCCCGAACCAGGCCACCCACCCCCTCCCGCCCCGCGCCCGGCCCCCGCTCTCCAGGGACGCCACCACGTTGAAGAAGGTGAGGAGGCTGGGGAAGAACACCGCGAAGGTGAGGAACGCGTGGAGGAGCTTCCACCCCTCCCCGATGCCCGGGTCGGTGAACTGATGGTGGAACCCCAGCGGGGTGGAGAGGATCAGGAACAGGATGAACGAGACGCGCGCCAGCGGGTCGCTGAAGAGGCGGCCGCCCGCCTGCCGCGGCACCAGCGTGTACCACGAGACGTAGGCCGGGAGCAGCCAGAAATAGACGATGGGGTGCCCGGTGAACCAGAAGAGGACGCGGGCCAGGAGCGCGTCCGTGCCCCCCACCCAGCCCAGGGACCACGGGATCATCATGAAGAGCATCTCGGCGGCGATGCCCAGCGAGGCAAGGGTCCACATGATGAAGGTCACCAGGGACATGAAGGCGGCCAGCGGCGTGCGCGCCCCGGGGTTGCGCGCCCTCCAGGCCCGGTGCGTGAGCCCCAGGACGAGGGTGACCAGCCACGTCCCGGCCACCACCAGCGTCAGCCCCAGGTAGAAGGCCCAGTGCGCCTGCATGGGCGGATAGAAGGTGAAGAGGACCGACGCGGCGTTGCCCACCAGGGGGATGGCGGCCAGCACGAGCCCGGCGGTCATGATCCAGAAGGTGGCCCAGGCCAGGCGGTACGCGGCGAGCGGCACGCCGAGCGCGCGGACGGCGATGAATTGCAGGAACCCGCAGATGAAGAACGTCGTCCAGACCAGGGCGTTCAGCACGCCGTGGATGCTGAGGCCGTGGTAGTAGGACCGGACGGCTGGCGCGGCGAAGGGATACAGGTCCACCCCGGCGTACTCGAGAGCCTGGAAGAGGCCGGTGGCCACCCCCCCGAACAGGGCGATGAGGGCGACCAGGATGTACGCGCCCGCCAGCCGGTTCACGCGACCCAGTTCGGGCGTCTCGATGCTGGGCGTCGGCATGCTCGGCCTCCTGGGCCGCAGTCCGCCTCAGGACCGCGGCTCGACGATCACCTTCCCCCACATGATGTGATGGGCGATCCCGCAGTATTCGTGGCAGAAATACGGGTACTCGCCGGGCCGATCGAACCGCGCCGTGACCCGCGATACCTGCCCCGGCAGGAGCATCACGTTGACGTTGGCGCCGGGGATGAAGAACCCGTGCACCACGTCCCTGCTGGTGGCGACGAACGTGACCGTGGCGCCGGCGGGAACGCGGATCTCATTGGGCGTGAAGGACCAGATCTGTCCGGTCAGACGGACCTCATAGCGGCCCGGGCCCAGCTCCAGCAGGCCCGGCTTATCGAAGGGAGCGGTCTCCGCCACCTTCGTGGGCTCCACGCGCCCGTGGTCCCCGGGGAGATGGATCCCGGCGCCGAAGGAGGTGACCATCAGCGCCACGAGCATCCCTACGGGGATGGCGACGCTGGGCAGGATCCAGGCCAGCTCGTAGAGATAGACCGTCGAGGGTCGCCGCATCGCGCTCATCCTCCCCAGAGCCTCAGGTAGGCGTTGGCCCACAGCCCGGCCATCAGGACCAGGTAGATCAGCATGAAGAGCAGCGCGCCTTTCGGGTGATCGTTCTCGTCCATCCGCCCACCTCCCTCTGCCTCATCCCTCAGGGACCCGCCCCCCCGATGGCGCCGCGCCCGGCCCGACCTCGGCCAGCCGCACCCTCACAAACCCCCCGCCTTCCCTCCCGCCACCCTAGCGGGCTGCTGGAAAACGCGTTTTCTGCAGGCTGCTCAAAAAGGTCCAGGTGCAAGGCGGCGGGCGATGCGCCGAGTGAGGCGTACTCCTGGTACGCCGCAGCGAGCGCGCGAGCGCGCCAACGCCGCAGATGGGCCTTTTTCAGCAGCATGCTAGGACAGGCCGAGCCACCTCCAGTAGGTGGCGCTGAGCAGCAGGATCAGGGCGTAGGCGATGACGGTCTGCGCGATGCCCGTCCGGATGAAGTCCCGCGCCTCGAAGGTCCCCGTGCCGTAGGCCAGCACGTTCTGGGTGGCGTTCACGGGCAGGATGAAGCCGAAGCTCACCGTATACTGGAGGATCATGGTGAGGCCCACGGGGTTCAGCCCCGGGGTCTTCACCCCCTGGATGGTGGCGATGACGATGGGGATCATGGTGGAAGCCAGGGCGCTGGCGCTGGCGAAGCCGAGGTGAATGACGATGAGGAAGGCGGCCAGCACGGCCACGATGGCCAGGGGTCCCAGGGTCTCCAGGCCGAACCCCGCGACGATCCTCCGGGCCAGCCAGGCCGCCGCCTTTGTGGAGAGCAGGGCCGTGCCGAGGCCGATGCTGACGCCGAACAGCATCAGCGTATCCCACGGGATGTTGGCCTGGGCCTGTCTCCAGGTCATCACGCCGATCCCGGGGAGCAGCAGGAGGGCCACGGCCGCCACCGTGGTGGACCCCGTGTCGAACGGGTGCAGCACGTTTTCCGTGGCCCAGAAGGACAGCAGGAGGATGGAGACGGCCAGGAGTTTCTTCTCGTCCCGCCCCATGGGGCCGAGCCTCGCCAGAGCGTCCGCCAGGGACTGGCGGCCGCCGGCCACCTCCTCGATCTCGGGCGGCATCATCTTCACCATGAGGTAGTACGTGGCCACCGCCATGAGCAGCGTGAAGGGGGCCGCCGCGAGGAACCAATCCACCCACGTGATGGTCCGGCCGAAGGTTTTCTCGATGAAGCCCAGGGCGATCATGTTCTGCGCGGCCCCGGTCTTGCTGCCGGCCTGCCAGAGGCCCTCGCCCCGCGCCATGGTGATCATCATCAGCCCGGCGAAGTGGCTCTTCCGGTCCACCCCCAGGGCCGCGATGATTCCCAGGATGATGGGGATCACGCAGGTGGCGCGGGCCGTGCCGCTCGGCACGAAGAGGCTGAGGATGAACCCGACCAGCATGATCCCGGCCAGGACGCGCCGCGTCCGTGCGCCGATCAACGAAAGCACGCGGAGGGCGATGCGGCGGTCCAGGCCGGTCTGCATCATGGCGGCGGCCAGGAAAAGCGCCCCGCCCACCAGGCCCAGCGCCGCGCTGTTGAAGCCGCCGAGGGCCATGGTGAGGCCCTTCGTGGTACCCATCACGGCCTTGGGGTCCGCCAGGTCGGGCGCGCTCCCCAGGAGAAACGCCATCAGGGTCATCACGGCCGCCGCGCTGACCGGATAGGAGACGGCCTCCGTGATCCACACGATGACGGCGAAGGCGAAGATGCCCAGCATCCGCTGGCCGGCTACAGGCAGGCCCTCGGGCGTGGGCAGGAGGAGGATCCCCGCCATGGCGGCCACCCCCAGCGGCAGGCCGAAGCGCTTCGCGAACGACGGCCGCAAGGGGATGGCGGTCGCAGGCGCCGCCGGTACCGCGGCGTCCTCCGTGCGTGCCATGGCGTCTCCTTTCGACACGGCGCGAACCGGCCTAGCAGGCTGCTGAAAAAGGCCCAACATCTCTCCCCGCTGCCCCGGCGGCAGCGGGTGGG
>DASPOZ010000258.1:0-10521 GCA_035625755.1 Candidatus Sulfotelmatobacter sp. | reverse complement strand
GAACCCCACGACGGTGGGCTCCAGTACATCGGCCCGCGCCTCCGGGGCCGGCTGGCGCGGGTCCCGGGGGCCGCAGTGCCAGACGGGCATCTTGCGGGGCCCGAGGAACAGCGCCCCGATGCGCAGCGGCTTCTCCTGGGCGGCCGCCGGGCCGATCCCAAGGAAGAAGAGGCCGAGGGTTTCCACGAGGAGGGCGGCGGGCCATCTTCGGGGATTCCTGCGGGCCGTCCGGCGTGTCTCCCGCTTCCGCACGCGCTTCAGCGCCTGGTGCGACGGCATGGCCCCCGGACCTCCAGCCCTTCTCCGGCCGCCGAATAAAAAGCCCCGGGGGCACACTTCCCCCCCGGGGTGTGGGCACGCGTCGAACCGCCTATCGCCCTGCATGGCCCCTTCCATCCAGGCCAGGACCCTTGCGGCGCCCGCCGAGCATTGCCGGCGAGTGGTCTGCTCCTATCACGGGGGGCGAAGGCGTGTCAATGACGCCGCGCAGATTCCGCTTCCCCCCGGTCCGGGGAGGGTCTAGAGTGATGCCCACCCGCCGCCCAACGGGGTCTCTTCCATGGCCTTGCGAGCCATCATCGACACGGACCCGGGGATCGACGACGCGCTGGCCCTGATCCTCGCCCTGCGCTCGCCCGAAATCGCGGTGGAGACCGTCACCACCGTTTGCGGGAACGTAGGGGTGGACCTCACCACCCGCAACGCCCTCCGGGTCCTCGAGATCGCCGCGCCCGCCGCGCCGCCGCCCGTGGCCCGGGGGGCCGACCGGCCGCTGGCTCGGCCCGTGCGCACGGCCGCGCACGTGCACGGCGAGGACGGTTTGGGCAACCTGGACCGGTGCCTCGCGCCGGACGGCGCGCCACGCTATCGGGAGCCGCGCGGCGGAGCGGCCCCGATCCCGGCCCACGAGGTCCTGCTGGACGCCGCGCGGCGGGCCCCCGGCGCCGTGACGCTGGTGACGCTGGGCCCCCTGACCAATGTGGCCCTGGCGCTGCGGCAGGACCCGCTGGCCATGCGGGGCTTCCGGCGCCTGGTGGTGATGGGCGGGGCCGCAGCCGTGCCCGGCAACGTGACGCCGGTGGCCGAGTTCAACGTCTGGGCGGATCCCGAGGCCGCCCAGGCCGTCCTGGAGTCCGGCCTGCCCATCACGCTGGTCTGCCTCGACGTGACCCAACGGGTCCGCCTCCTCCCCGGAACCATCGCGTCCCGGTTCGGCCCCCGGGCGGACCCGGTGAGCCGCCTGGTGTGCGATATGGCCCCCGCGATCCTCGAGTTCGCCGCCCGGGCCGAGCGGGAGCCGGGCATCACCCTGCACGACCCGCTGGCCGTGGCCGTGGCCTGCGACCCCACGCTGGTCCGGACGGAGCGCCTGCCCCTCCGCGTGGAGACGCGCGGGGAACACACCGCCGGCATGACGGTTGTGGACCGGCGCCCCGGCGCCCATTCCCGCGAGGCGACGCCGATGGTGGACGTGGCGGTCTCGGTGGATGCGGAACGCGCCCTCTCCACGATCGTGGACCGCCTGGCCCCCGGATGACCGGTATCGTCCAACACTGTGCGTCCGTCGCGCCATGCCCGGGGCCGGCGCCGTACCGCAAGAGTCCGATGCCCCAGTGTTCGCAGCCCGCCACGAGGCAGTGATGACCCAACCTCAGAATCCGCAATCCGCAATCCGCAATCCGCAATGGTGACCCCCATGCCCGATGTGACCGTGGTGGGGAGCGCCAACATGGATTTCACCATACCCGTGCGCCGGCTCCCGGCGCCCGGCGAGACGGTCCTGGGAGGGGACTTGGCGGTCAGCCACGGGGGCAAGGGGGCCAACCAGGCCGTGGCCGCGTCCCGCGCGGGAGCGGCCGTGGCCTTCATCGCCAGGGTGGGGCGCGACGGTCATGGGGAGGAGATCCGCCGGCGCCTGCTGGCCTCGGGCCTCTCGCTAGAGACGATCGTCGAGGACCTGGAGGTCCCCTCGGGGGTGGCCTTCATCCTGGTGGAGCCCCAGGGGGTGAACGAGATCGTCGTCGCGCCCGGCAGCAACATGCGCCTCTCGCCGGCAGACCTGGAGCCCTACGCCTCCTTGCTGCGGGGCTGCCGGGTGCTCCTGACCCAACTCGAGACGCCGCTGGACACCGTGCACCACGCCCTCGCCCAGGCGCGGCGGGCGCGCGTCGTGACCGTCCTGAATCCCGCCCCCGCCCGCCCGCTTCCCCATGAGATGTACGCCCTGGTGGATTACATCACGCCCAACGAGACCGAGGCCACGGCCCTGAGCGGCATCCAGGTGAGGGACGTGGCGTCCGCCCGCGAGGCCGCCCGCCGGCTCCTGGCGGGAGGCTGCCGGGGCGCCATCATCACCCTGGGGGCGGCCGGCGCGGTGCTGGCCACGCGGGACGGGGCCTGGCACTATCCTGCCTTCCCCGTGGAGGCCGTGGATTCCACGGCCGCGGGCGATGCCTTCAACGGAGTGCTGGCCGCCAGGCTCGCCCGGGGCGATCCCCTCGGGGAGGCGGCCCGCTGGGCCAGCGCCGCCGGCGCCCTGGCCTGCGCCCGGCGCGGGGCGCAGGAATCGCTCCCCGACCTGGGCGCCTTGCAGCGGTTTCTCGCCGGCCATCCTCCCCGGCCGCCCGTCCCCATCTAACAGGCTGCTGAAAAACTCCCGTCTGCTGCGTTGGCGCGCCCGCGCGGCCCTGCGCCGTACCGGGCCGCCCATTCCGCAATCCGTAATCCGCAATGGCGCCCCGCCCCGCCGACGGAGCCCGACCCGTTGAGGCGCAACAGTGTGGGCGGTTGGTGGTGCCCACAGCGGTGGAGCCGGCCGCCGCTGGGCTGGCCCGCCTGGAGCGCCGGCCCCAGCACCATCGATTTTGTCGAGGTGGGAACCAACTGATTTCAGAGGCTGCGGGCGGCCCGGCCGCGCCGGTGCACGCGCGCGGGCGCGGGCCCATCCGGGAAGTGGCCCGGCGCTTGCTGTCTGGCTTCGGCAGCGGTTGAACGGCCGAGCGAAATGAAGAGACCAGGCTGGCCCCCCTCGGGGGGCCCAAAGAAGGAGGAACGGCCATGAAGAAGCTCGCGCTGGTGACTGTCCTGCTGGTTGGGTTGCTGCTCCCCTTCACCGCGCAGCCGGCCAGCGCCGGTAACGGGGGGGCCTTCTGGGGCGGGTTCGGCGCCGGCACCGCCACGGGCCTGTTCGTGGGCACGGCGCTGGCGCCCCGCTACTACGCCCCCGCGCCGGTGTATGTGGTGCCGCAGACGGTGTGCCAGGACTACGTCACGCAGGGGTACTGGCGGCAGGTGACGGTGACCGATCCCAGCGGTGCCCCAATGGTCCAGAACCAGTGGGTGCCCGGCTCCGTGCAGCGCGTCTGCCAGTAGCCCGCGGCACCGGCCCCCTCACAACGCCCCCGGCCCCCCGGGGGCGTTGTGTCTTTTGGCGGCCGTGCTCGTTTCCGTGGGGCGCGGGTCAGGCGCCCGGCGCGTCCGCCGGGAGTTCTGTGAGGACCTGCTGAAAGAGATCGGGGCGATCGGTGATCAGGCCGTCCACCCCCAGCAGGGCGAAGCGGCGCATAGCGGATGGATCGTTCACCGTCCACACGTCGGTGGCGAAGCCGGCCCCCCGCACGTCCGCGAGGAGCTCCGGCGTGGCCAGCTCCTGATGCACGCCGATGCGCTCCGCCTTCACGCCCTGGGCCTCTTCCAGCAGCCGATCCAGGGCGGCCCGCCCGTGCGCGCGGAAAAAGCCCCAAGACACCAGGATGCCCAGCGATGCGCCGCCGTGGAGCTCCCGGAGGCGGCGCAGGCAGAGCAGGTCGAAGCTGACGAAGGTCAGGCGGGGGTCTCCCCCGGCGGCCTGGACGGCGCCCAGGAGCTTCTCCTCGACGGCGCGCTGGGGCTCGCCGTCATCCGTCTTCACGTCCACGAGGACCCGGGCGCGCCCGTGGCCCAGGGCGAGCACCTCGCGCAGCGCCGGCACGCCCCCCCCGCCGCCGGCGCGGGACCGGAGCGCCTGCAGGGCGGCCAGGGGCATGGCGCCCACGCGGCCGCGACCCTCCATGGTCCGGTCCACGGTGGCATCGTGGATCACCACGGGGTGTCCGTCGCGGCTCAGGCGCACGTCCATCTCGATGGCGTCCACCCCCAGGTCCAGGGCACGGCGGAAGGCCGCCAGGCTATTCTCCGGCGCCAGCCCCGCCCCGCCCCGGTGCGCCACCACCAGCGGCCGCCTGGCCCTGGCCGCCTGCCGTTCTTCCCCGGCCGCCTGTCCCATGCCCCCCGCCTCGCTCACCGCCTTGAATCCTTCGAAGGCACCTCACCCAAGCTATGCGGTAGCGTGCGGCGCTGTCAAGGCGCCGGCCCCCGCGTGTCTCCCGCCGCGGCGCGCGGCAAGCCCCGAAACGGGCCGCGGGCGGCTTTACACTGCGCGGGCTCCCGTGGTATCTTTTGTGGCCTGAGAGGGGAGGTTCTGGCCATGTCCGGTCATTCGAAGTGGCACGGGATCAAGCACAAGAAAGCCAAGATCGACGCCGCCAAGGGGCGCATCTTCACGCGGCTGATCAAGGAGATCACGGTGGCCGCCCGGCACGGCGGGGGCGATCCGGGCGGGAACCCCCGGCTGCGCACGGCCATCCAGGCGGCCAAGGCGGCCAATATGCCGGCGGACAACATCGAGCGGGCCATCAAGAAGGGCACCGGCGAGCTGCCCGGCGTCTCCTACGAGGAATGCGTGTACGAGGGATACGGGCCGGGCGGCGTGGCCGTGATGGTGGAGGCCCTGACGGACAACAAGAACCGCACCACCTCCGAACTGCGCAAGGTGTTCTCCAGGAACGGCGGGAACATGGGCGAATCGGGCTGTGTGGCGTGGATGTTCGCCAAGAAAGGGCTCCTCCAGATCGAAGCCGCCAAGGCCGACGAAGAGAAGCTGTTGTCCATCGCCCTGGAGGCCGGGGCGGAGGACATGCGGCGCGAGGAGAGCCTGTTCGAGGTGACCACGGCCCCCGCCGATTTCGAGCGGGTACGGGAGGCCCTGGCGAAGGCGGGCATCCCCACCGTCTCGGCCGAGGTCACCATGGTCCCCCAGAACACCCTCCGGGTGGAAGGCAAGCAGGCCCAGCAGATGCTGCAGCTCATGGAGGACCTGGAAGAGCACGACGACGCGCAACACGTCTACGCCAACTTCGATATCCCCGAAGAGGTCATGGCCGCCCACGCCGCCTCGTGATGGAGGCCCGCGGCACGGGCCTCCTGGCGCTGCCACACCTCGGCGACGGGCCGCACGGACGCCATCCGGGGGGGCGGGTTTCGGGGTCGCCCCTGCGGGGGCTCGGGTGATGCTGGTCCTCGGGATCGATCCCGGGTCAACCACCACGGGATACGGCTTGGTCCGGGAGGAAGGGGCCCGGCTCACGGCCGTCGCCTTCGGCGCCATCGGCACCCGCTCCGCCCTGCCGTTCCCCCAACGCCTGCATCAGATCTTCCAGGCCCTCCGGGACCTCATGGCGGGCCACCGCCCGGATGCGGCCGCCGTGGAGGGCGTCTTCTTCGCGCGGAACGTCCAGTCGGCCATCAAGCTGGGCCAGGCGCGCGGTGCCGCCCTGCTGGCCGCCGCCGTGGAGGGCGTGCCGGTGTTCGAATACGCCCCGCGCCAGGTGAAGGGGGCCGTGAGCGGGTACGGCGGCGCGGAGAAGGCGCAGGTCCAGGCGATGGTGAGGGCCTTGCTGGGCCTGGCCGAGCCGCCCGAGCCGGCGGACGCTGCGGATGCCCTGGCCCTGGCCATCTGCCACCACCACGCCGCGGGCGCCCGCGGGCGCCTGGTGCGGGTGTGAGCGCGCGGCGCTGCGCGCCGGCGAGGGCGGCAGTGGAGCAGGGGAGCATGGGCGCAGGGGAGGCAGCACCTCTGCTCCCCGGCGCCCCAGCTCCCCTGCAGGCCCGTGAGCCCGCAGGCGCCTCGCGGGGGACTCGATGATCGCGCGCATCGCCGGGCGGCTGGCGGCCAAGGAACCGGGCCGCATCGTGGTGGATGTGCACGGGGTGGGGTACGAACTCTTCATCCCCTTCTCCACCTTCTACCAGCTCCCGGACCTGGGCGGCAACGTCTCCCTGCACACCTTCACCCACGTGCGGGACGATGCCATCCAGCTTTTCGGCTTCTCGTCCCCGGAGGAGAAGGCGCTCTTCGAATTGCTGGGGAGCGTGCAGGGGATCGGGCCGCGGCTGGCCACCAACATCCTCTCGGGGGCGCCGGTGGAGGAGCTGGTGCCGGCCATCGCCGACGGGGACCTGGGACGGCTCAAGGCCATCCCCGGGGTGGGCCGGAAGACGGCCGAGCGCTTGGTGGTGGAGCTGAAGGACAAGGTGCGCCAGGTGCCGCTGGCGCGGGCGGCGGCGCAGCCGGTGCCGGCCGAGGCGGACGCCGCCCTCGGGCAGGTGGTCTCGGCCCTCGTCAATCTGGGCTGCTCGCGCAAGGAGGGCCTGCGGGCCGCCGAGGCGGCCCGCGCCGCGCTGGGCCCGGACGCGGACTTCGAGAAGCTCGTCAAGCAGGCCCTGCGCCACCTGTCTGACGGCGGATGAGTATGTGGCCGACCGCCGACCGGGCGAATGTGGCAAGAGACATGAAGGTCGCGGTCACGCCACCGGCCGGAGCGGAGGGCGGAAGGCAGAGGGCGGGAGGCGTCGAGTAGGGTATGGCGAAGGACCGCGAGACCGTCACGACGCGCCGGCTCCTCGAAGAAGATCGGCAGGCCGAGCAGAGCCTCCGGCCCACGGCGTGGGACGAGTACGTGGGCCAGGACGCGGTGAAGGAGAACCTGCGCATCTTCATCGAGGCGGCCCGGGCCCGGAAGGATGCGCTGGACCACGTGCTCCTCTACGGCCCGCCGGGCATGGGCAAGACCACCCTGGCCTATATCATCGCCTCGGAGCTGGGGGTGAGCATCCGGCCCACCGCCGCGCCGGTGATCGACCGGCCCAAGGACCTGGCCTCCATCCTCTCCAGCCTACGCGAGCGGGACGTCCTCTTCATCGACGAGATCCATCGCCTCCAGCCGGCCGTGGAGGAGACGCTGTATCCGGTGATGGAGGATTACCGGCTGGACCTGATCATCGGCCAGGGTCCCGGCGCGCAGGCCTACAAGCTCCAGCTCCCGAAGTTCACGCTGATCGGCGCCACCACGCGCGCGGGCCTGCTCACCTCGCCGCTCCGCGACCGCTTCGGGGTGGTGCAGCGCCTGGATTTCTACAGCCCCGAGGACCTCTTCAAGATCGTCCAGCGGTCCGCGGCCATCCTGGGGGTGAAGATCACCGAGGGGGGCGCCCGGGAGATGGCGCGGCGATCCCGCGGGACGCCCCGGGTTGCCAATCGGCTGCTCAGCCGGGTGCGCGACTTCGCCCAGGTCCTGGGCGACGGCGTGGTGGACGAGGCGGCGGCCGCCAGGCACCTGGCGCGCCTGGAGGTGGACGAACACGGCTTCGACGCCATGGACCGCCGCATCCTGGATACCCTCATCCGCAAGTTCAACGGGGGCCCGGTGGGCATCGAGACCCTGGCCGTGGCCGTGAGCGAGGAACGGGACACCATCGAAGACGTGTACGAGCCGTTCCTGATCCAGGCCGGCTTCCTGGCCCGCACCCCGCGCGGTCGGACCGCCACGGCCCTGGCCTACGCCCACCTGAAGCTGCCGCCCCCCGCGTCCCCGCAGCGCGACCTCTTCGGCCGCTGACCCCCGGCACGAAAAGCGTTCGATGGTTCGGTCGTTCGGTGAGGCGATGGACGGCGCGAGCCAGGGTGTGTCCGGGCGGTGAGCCTCCGGCCTCACCGGCGTCTCGATCCCTGGACTACCGAACACTCGAGCCGCCGAACAACCGGGCGACTTGCCGGTGGTACGCACGATGTCAGGATGGGATGTGCTGGCCAAGCTCCTCATGATCGCGGGCCTGCTCCTGCTGGTGCTGGGGGGCCTGATGTTCCTGGTGGGCAAGGTGCCGTTCCTGGGCCGGCTTCCCGGCGACATCGTGATCGAGCGGCAGAACTTCCGCTTCTACTTCCCGCTGGCCACCTGTCTCCTCCTCAGCGCCGTGCTGACCCTGATCTTCTGGCTGCTGGGCCGGCGGTGATGCGGGCGGGGCGCTTCGCCTGCAGGGTGTTGCTGGTCGGCGCCCTCCTGTTTTCCATCCAGGCGCCCCCGCCGGTGTCGGCGGCCCAACCCTCGGTGCGGGTGCTGGTGGTGGAGTCCAGCCCGGTGGTGAACCTGGGGAGCGCCGCGGGGGTGTACGCCTGGGACCTGGCCTCGAGGCGATACGTGGCCACGGCCGGGGGGCGGCAGGCGCTGAACCTGCGGGCGTGTTGCGCCGGCCGCCTGACGCTGGCCGGCGGGCAGCAGAGCGGCCCGCTGGGCGTTAGGGCCACGGACGGGTCCCCCGTGACCGTGAACGGGCAGGCCTACCGGGGCTTCGTGGAGGTACACGGTTCGGGGAATCGGCTGATGGTGGTGAACGTCGTGGAGCTGGAGGAGTACCTCTACGGCGTCGTGCGGGGCGAGGTGCCGGCGAACTGGCCGCTGGAGGCCCTGAAGGCCCAGGCCATCGTGGCCCGCACGTATGCCCTCTATCAGCTCCGGCAGAACCCCGGGGCCCTGTGGCACCTGAAGGCCACCGTGGAGTCGCAGGTGTACAAGGGCGTGCAGGCGGAGGACGTCCGGACCTCGTCCGCCGTGGCGCACACCCGGGGTCTCGTGCTGGTGCGCGGGGCCGGTCCGATCCCTGCCTTCTATCATTCCGACTCGGGCGGGCACACCGAAGACGGCGCGGCCGTCTTCCCGAAGATGCCCAATTCCGCCGAGGTGGTGGGCGTGGAGGACCCGTACTCCATCGGGTCGCCGTTTTTCGTGTGGCAGCAGGTGCTGCCCCTGGACGGCGTGCGGCGCGCCCTGAGCGCGGCCGGGTACGATGGGGGCCCCATCGTGGCCCTGGAGCCGGCGGAGCTGAGCCGCAGCGGCCGGATCCAGACGCTCCGCGTCCGGACCGCCAACGGTTCGTTCACGCTGGAAGGCAAGCGGTTCCGGGAATTGATGGGGAACGAGGTGGTGCGCAGCACCTGGTTCACGGCCAGCGTGGACGGGAAGTCGGCGCGCCTCATCGGGCGCGGCTGGGGGCACGGCGTCGGCATGCCGCAGTGGGGCGCCAAGGGCATGGCCGATCTGGCCTACCGCGCGCCCGAGATCCTCCAGTTCTACTTCCCCGGGGCCGAAATCGAGCCCATGGAGCGGCTGGGCTGCTGCTAGCGGGCCCCTGCCGGGGCGCGCCCGCGCGGGGCCGGGGCTCGGGGGCCGGGGGTCTGGGAGGCGACGGGGGAAGGACGAGTGTTGCGGCTTTCGGATCTCGCATATGATCTGCCGGAGGGGTTGATCGCGCAGGCCCCGGCGGCGGAGCGCGATGGCTCGCGCCTCCTGGTATTGAGCCGAGCCACCGGCATCGTGGGCCATCACGTGTTCCGCGAGCTGCCGACGTTGTTGCGGCCCGGCGACCTGCTGGTGCTCAACGATACGAAGGTGATCCCCGCCCGTCTCGCCGGCCGGTGGGAGAGCGGTGGGAGTGTGGAACTGCTGCTGCTGCGCGAGGCGGAGCCGGGGGTGTGGGAGGCGCTGGTCAAGCCGGCGGCGAAGGCCCGCCCGGGCCGCGTGATTGTCCTCGGGGATGGGGGTCGGGCTCGGGTGGCCGTCTACGCGGGGCCGGGCCGGCGCCTCCTCCGGTTCGACCCGGGCAGCGACCCGCGCGCGCTGCTGGAACGCCATGGCCGGATGCCCCTCCCGCCCTACATCCGCCGTCCCGAGTCCAACGTCCCGGGTCCCGGGTCTGGCCATTCCGCAATCCGCAATCCGCAATCCGCAATGGATCGCGAGAGGTATCAGACGGTGTACGCGCGGGAGGAGGGCGCCATCGCGGCGCCCACGGCGGGGCTCCATTTCACCGAGGCCCTCCTGGACGCGGTAGCGGGGGCCGGCATCGGGGTGCGGCGGATCACGCTGCACGTGGGCCCGGGGACGTTCCAGCCGATCCGCGCCGCGCGCATCCGGGACCACCGGATGGAGCCCGAGCGCTATGTCATCCCCGAGGCGACGGCGCAGGCCGTCAAGGCGGCCAAGGCGGAGGGCCGCCGGGTGATCGCCGTGGGCACCACGGCGGTCCGCACCCTCGAGCACTCGGCCCTGCGGGGCGGGGAGGTGCAGGCCGGCCCGGCCGAGGCGGACCTGTTCATCACGCCCGGCCACCGCTTCCGCGTCGTGGACGGCATGGTGACGAACTTCCATCTGCCGGCCTCCACACCGCTGGCCCTGGTGGCGGCCCTGGCCGGCCTGGAACGCGTCAAGGCCGCCTACGCCGAGGCCGTGGCGCGCGGCTATCGCTTCTATAGCTACGGCGACGCGATGCTCATCCTCTAGCAGGCTGCTGAAAAAGGCCCATCTGCGGCGTTGGCGCGCTCGCGCGCTCGCTGCGGCGTACATCCCAGTACGCCTCGCTCGGCGCATC
>DASPOZ010000257.1:0-3722 GCA_035625755.1 Candidatus Sulfotelmatobacter sp. | reverse complement strand
CGAACACCTTCTCGTAGGTCGGTCGCGCCGCGTGGTAAAGCCGGAGCGCGTCATCGGTGCTGGTGACGAGAAACGGCAGCGACGGCAGTATGAATACCGGATGGAACCCGCGCAGCGCGCCGTCGATGGCGTCGCCTACCGTCACAAAGCCGCTGGCGACCGCCGTGGGCATGCCGGCCGATCTGACGCCCGACTCCGCGTCGAAGCTCGGCTTGGCCGCGATGCGTCCCCCGCTCGCCTGCCCCAGCGCCTCGGCGAGATGCTGCAGGCCCTCGCCGGACATGGACGTGGCCGGGTACTCGGTCGCCAGGGTCCATTCGAGGGTCTGCGGCCACGCGGGCGCGGCGACCAGGAACAGGGCGCAGAGGATGCCGACGAGCCTGGCTACCTGCGATCTGCGGGCCCGGCTCATGGCTTCCACCTCGTGGAATCGTGGCAGGGGGACAGAGCAGACGGAACGGACCTAGCGGAGCGCCACCCGCGCCCGCCGCGCCGGGACGAGGCGCCGGGCCTGCCGGTGCGCCCGGCCGAATGCGGCCACCTGCCGGGCGAAGCGGGCGCGATCGAGGTCATCCCGGAAGATCGCGCGGCGCCCGAGGCCCCGCACCGCGCGTCTCAATTACCCAGGCGACTGAGCTCGGCCCTTGCCCACTCGTATTCCACGAAGATGGTTACGCCCGTGGCGACCGACGCGCGAAACATTCGAATCGCCTCATCCTTGCGCCCCTGGATCAGGTGATGTTGGCCAACGTAGAAATAGGCCTCGCATTCCTGTTCCCGCTGCCTCCTCGCATCGGGGGCTTTCGCGGCATCCAAGACCGCCTGCGGGGTGGTGCTGCCGAGATACAGGGAGACCACGGGCGCCGGCCATTCCTTCAGGCTGAGTCGTGCGGCGTTGCGGGTCAGGTCCGCGCGGCCGTCCTGGCCCGCGCGCGCCTGCGCCAGGTAGAGCCCGATGATCGTATAGGGATCATTGGGTACGAGTCCCACCGCCTTGGCAAAATCGGGCACGGCCTCCCTGAACTTCCCCTGGTAGAACCGCACGCGCGCCCGATTGGTGAAGGCGTCCGCATGGTTCGGGTTCAGCCGGAGGGCCTGATCGAAGTCCTGGATGGCGCGGTCGTAGTCCCCCTTGAACTGATAGGCGACGCCCCGGTTGTTGAGGGCGTCCGCCAGGTTCGGGTTCAGGCGGAGGGCCTGATCGAAGTCCTGGATGGCGCGGTCGTAATCGCCGGTGCGGCCATAGGCGATACCCCGGCCATGGAAGGCGCTGGCGAGTTCCTGGTCCGAGAGCTGTCCCGAGCGGATCGCCCGGGTACAATAGTGTATGGCCAGATCGACGTTCTTTTCCTCCAGGCACTTCCGGGCGTCATCGCTTTGCGCCCACGCCACCGCCCCCAGCATGAGCGCCGTGCCGGTGAGGAACCCGAGCGCAAGGCGGCGGCGCCTCGAGTGCCCTGCGCCCTTCATGCCCTCCCCCTGTGCCATGGTGTTCCCTCCTCTAACAGGCTGCTGAAAGAGGCCCGCCCGCCCATTGCGGAATGCGGAATGGGCGGGCCGGTGCCCCGTCGGGCTGGGCTGCGGGGGTGCCAGAGACCTGGGCGAACTCCGCCCGGGCGCCGGGCGCCGCCTTTCGTGGGTCATGCGGCTAGTGGGGCGCCAGGGGGCCGGGCGTGGATGGCCCGCCGGGCGCGCCCCCGGGCGGCGTGGCCTGCGGGAGCACCTGCATCCAGCCCGATGGGCACTGTTGCACGTAGGGGTAATACGCCTTGGCATCCTGGCAGTAGTACCAGAACTGCGGCTGGGCCGGTTGCTGGACGGCGGCCGGGGGCTGGGCCGGTTGCTGGATGACCACCGGGGGCTGCGCCGGCTGGATCACCACCGGGGGCGGGGCGACGTAGGCGGGCGGATACGGATACACGTACGGGTACGGATATGGGTACGGGTACCACCAGCCCCAGGGCCTGGCCTGGCTCGGGGCCGCCAGGCCCAGGAGGGCCGAGGCGACCGCGAGCGCCATGATGAGTTTCCGCATCGGCACACCTCCTCCGACCCGCCCCGCGCCCCGCGGGGTTCGGGCCACCTCCAATGAACTTCAACGCCTGGTCTTAACGAATGGGCCGCCGAGTCGCGGCCCCGGACTGCTGCAATATTGTCTGAGCATCTGAAAACTGTCAAGGCCTCCCAGTGTTCCCCGGCTCCGCGATGGACCACCTGTTGGGCAGAGCAGATATTCCGTACCTGGCGCGGGTTTCCCCGCGCCGGGTCTATGCGGGGGGAGCGGGGCATGGGGGGAGGGGAATGGTCGCGATGGGGGCGGTCAGGGAGAGCCGAGCGAAGCGGCTCGGGGGCGCGCGCGCCGGCCGCGGGGAACCCCGCAGCCAACGCTGCCGCGCCCCTCGCGCGCGGGGCCTATCCTGCCAGCGCCCGCCCCCGCCGCCGCGATGCCAGCCAGGCGGCGGCCAGCGCGGCGAGTGCCATGCTCGCCGTGCCGAGCGGCGCCTCCGGCACGGGCAGGAGCGTGTAGGTGCCGAGGCCAAGGGGAAGGCCGGGCCCCGAGGGGAAGATGGAATATGTGTCGATGGGGCCCGTTAGCGTTAGAAAGTCGCCCGTCGGCACGGCCGGCGGGGAAGTCGTGTCGTGCCCAACGGTGTAATTGATCCCAACGACATTGATGGCGCCGACGAGGACGTCCAGGAAAACCCTGGGGTCCGTGAGGGTCCATTCGGGGGACCCTGACAGGCCGGGAACGTTAACGTCGAAGAATGTCACGGAACCGGCGGGGAGGGCGCAGAGGTGGCAGGTCACGTTCACCGTGATGAAGCCCGTGGGGGCTGGGCCCGTGGCAGGGTGAAAGATGATTTCGTACGACGCCAGCGTGGCGTGCGCGGGGCGGGTGCCGCCCCACGCGGTGAGGGCGACCAGGATGGCCAGCGTCCAGAGCATCGAGCGGCCGAAGCGTTGCATTCGAGCCTCCTTCCCCAGGCCTCCGGGCCCCGCCAGTGGCCCCACGGGGGCATTCCAGGCCCCTGCGGCGGGGCGCGGGCGCGTGCTGTTGCATACAACCGAGCAAGATGTATGCCTCCGACCACAGGATCCGCCGCAGGCGCCGCCGAGCCCGCCGCCCGCCGCCCCCGGTGATCCGCAATTCCCGAGGGGGGGCGGACCATGCTCCCTCGGCAAACCAAGCGGTTATGCGTGATAAGAGGCTCAATGCCGAGCCCGGCAATTGCTGGCATTACCAGACGTGCGCGCCTCAGGACGCGAGGAAGTCTTGGGAGACGGCCGAACCCCACCCTACCCGTAGAGTATCCTTAGGGAGCAAAGGGTTGCCCTTCAGAGGGAAAAAAGGGGCAATCCATCGTCACGCCGGCCCAGGCGGGACCCCGGCCGGGGAGGCGCATCGGCCGGGCTCATCGGGCCACGGCCCCGCCGGAGAAAGGCTCTCGGGTACTGGCCCTCACGCGTGCCGCCAGCGGGGCCGCGTCATACAAGAAGAATGGGGCGCAGGGGGAGGTCGGGCGGGCCCACCTCGGACTCCGCTTCGCAATGTCAACGAACTCAGCAGGCTCCTGAAAAACTCTCTTTTGCCCAGGCTGCTCATAAAGGTCCAGATGCAAGGCGGCGCGCGAGGCGAGGTGCGAGGCGTACTTGGTCCGTACGTCGCAGCGCCGCGCGAGCGCGCCAACGCCGCAGATGGGCCTTTTTCAGCAGCCTGTTAG
>DASPOZ010000256.1:0-2115 GCA_035625755.1 Candidatus Sulfotelmatobacter sp. | reverse complement strand
GTGAAGGAGCGGGTGAACCCCAACGCCTTCGAGGTCTCCGGGCTCCTGCACCTCCTGGAGCGGCGGGGCGAGCACCGGGCCGTCGTCTTCGAGAACGTGCTGGACCTGGAGGGCCGGCCCTCCCCCTTCCCCCTGGTCTACAACCTCTTCGTCACGCGGCCTCTCTGCGCCCTGGCCATCGGCATGCGCCCCGAGCAGCACCGCATGGAGCTCTCCGCCGAGTTCGCCCGGCGGCAGGAGGCCGCCGCCCGCCCCGCGGAGGTGGTGGACCCGTCCGGGGCACCCTGCCGCGAGGTGGTGCTGCGCGGCGAAGACGCGGACGTGCGGCGCCTCCCCGTGGCCATGCACCACCGCCGCGACGCCGGCGCGTACTTCACCATGACCTGCGCCATGAAAGCCCTCTCGGAGGACTTCTACGACGTCACCTTCACCAAGAACATGGTGAAGGGCCCGCGGCGCATGAGCTTCTCCGCCCACCCGCACCACCACCTAGAGGCCATCGCGGGGGAATACGAGGCGCAGGGCCGGCGGGCGCCCGTGGTCGTGGTGCTGGGGCACCACCCGGCCTTCTATCTGGCCTCCTGCGCCATGACCCCCTACGGCACGGACGATTACGCCGCCGTCGGCGCCTTCCTCCAGGCCCCGCTGCGCCTCACCCCGTCCGTGACGTGGGGCGACGCCTTCCTGGTCCCCGCGGACGCCGAGGCGATCATCGAGGGCGAGATCCCGCCCGGGGTGCGCGAACTCCAGAACCCCTACGGCGAGATCGCCGGCTACTACCAGGAGGAGATGCAGATGCCGGTGGTGGAGGTCACGGCCATCACCCACCGGCGAGGGGCCATGGTGCAGGGCGTCTTCCCGGGCCGGCAGGATCACTGGAATCTGGGCGGGATCCCCAAGGAGGGGAGCGTCTTCAACGCCATCCGCCGCAACATCCCCGGCGTGCGCGCCGTGCACCTGCCGCCCTCCGGCCACGGCCGCTTCCTCTGCTACATCAGCCTGGCGAAGGAGTTCGATAACGAGCCGCGCAAGGCGGCCATGACCGCCTTCGTGGAGATGCCCAACCTGAAGTTCTGCGTCGTGGTGGACGACGATATCGACGTCTTCGACGAGCGCGAGGTGCTCTGGGCCATGGCCACCCGCACCTGGTGGGACCAGGACCTGGAGGTCCTCCGGCAGGTGCAGAGCTTCCGCGGCTGGTTGGGATCGGCGGTGGGGATCGTGGATGCCACGCGCCCGCGCCACCGCCCCTTCCCCCACCGAAACGACCTGCCGCAGGACGTTCTGGCCCGGCTTGACCTCGCCCGGTACTTCCCCGGACTATTCCCCTCTCCCCAACGGGGAAACACGCGTTAGCTTGAGTCCCCCCTTTGAAAAAGGGGGGGAGGGGGGATTTCAATCGGGGCTGACCCATGTTGAAGTACAATGCGCGTCTCAAGAACAACGCCCGGCGATTGCGGAGGAATTTGACAGACACTGAGGCAGCTCTTTGGTCACGCTTACGGAATAAGCAGCTTCTTGGCATCCGGTTCTATCGACAGAAACCCATCGGCGAGTACATTGTGGATTTCTTCGCGCCACGGGCGCAACTGGTCGTCGAAGTGGATTGCTCACAGCACCTGGAAGGTGAGCACGCCCTGAAAGACCGCAGTCGTGATCGCTACTTGGTCGCTCTTGGTTTGAAGGTGTTGCGCTTTAACGATCGAGAAGCTCTGGAAGAACGTGATGCTGTGGTGGAGGCTATCCATCGGACCGTTGCCGAACAGCTGAGTGCAAAAATCCCCCCTGGCCCCCCTTTGATAAAGGGGGGAGAAGAGGGGAAGAACTTGTAAGTGATCGCCTATGCCGCCAACGGGGGAGAGGCGGAGGGTGAGAGGACCGTCGGACGCTGAAGCGCAGGTGGTGCGGTGACGGGACGACGATCGAGGGTCCTGATCCTGGCGGCGGCGCTGCCGATCGTGCTCGCCGCCGCCCTGGCCCCGGCGCCCGCGAGGGCAGCGACCAAGCTCACCTCGGCCTACGCGGCAATCTCGGGGTTGTTCGGCGGGCAGTGGGTGGCCCAGGAGGCCGGCTACTTCGCGCGCCAGGGCCTCGATTCCTCCCTCGTGTACATCG
>DASPOZ010000255.1:0-2047 GCA_035625755.1 Candidatus Sulfotelmatobacter sp. | reverse complement strand
CCCATATATAGCCCACGGGATGTCCTGCATCAACCGCCAGGGCGCCGGCGCCGGCCGCGCCCCCCTTCACCGCTGCCGGGGTGGGGTGCCGCCCGCACGCTGGATGAACGCCCACGTGCCGTAATTGCGTTTCCAGGGGAGGTCGATGGTGAATTCCTCCACGGTCCAGGCCGGATCGTCCCGGAACATGGCGAGATCGGGGGGGTTGTCATAGATGATCCGGACGTCCGGGCGGGAACCCGCGACCGCCTCCAGGCGCTCTTTGAACCTGGGCAGGAGCCACGCCGCGAAGGGATTGAACAGGAAAAACAGGGTGCCGTCGCGCGGCAGCAGGGCGAGGGCATCCCCGGTCAGGATGGCGACGTTGGGGTATTTCCTCAGCCGCCGGCGCGTCGCGGCCGCGATACGCGGGTCCAACTCGATCCCGATGATCCGATTCGTAAGACCCTGGCTCAGCCACCAGTTGAGGACCCGTCCTTTGCCGCACCCGACATCGACGAGCACGTCGGTCGGCGTGATCCGGCCCTCGAAGATCTGCGCCAGGACGTCGTACTCCGAGTTCGCGGTGTCGTGGGCCCCGAGGTAGCGGTAGCGCGAGCGAATCGTTCCCCCCAGGAAGCCCCCATACCGCAGGTCCAAGACGACGTTCCGGGCCAGCCGCCGGGCTCGCCGGTACCAGTAGAGCGCTCCCCGCATCAACCTGCGCATGGGCGCGTGAGGCCGGCGGTCACCGCTACTCGGGCGGGGCCTTCTCGGGAGGGGGTGGCGGGAGATGCTGCGCCTCCGCCAGGGCTTCCAGCAGGCCCGGCACGGCCCCGGGCGGGACCGCCTCGCCGGCGTCCAGCCGGCGGTCCACCTCGGCCATCAGCGCGCGACGGATGTAGTCGCGGAGGGCGGCCGGGTAGGCGGCGGTGGCGGCGTTGACGGCGGTCTGGAGCGCATCGGGCCAGCGGGCCTCGAAGGCCTCGCGGTGCGGCCCCAGGGCGAAGCGCGTCGGCGGCGCCGCGGCGCCGCACCTGGCGGCCCGCAGCGCGGCCGTGCCCTCCGCGTCCACCGTGCCCTCCGCGATGGCGACCCCGTAGTCCCGTTCGGCCACCTCCAGGGAGACGAACCCCTCCTGCACGTCGCGCAGGACCAACTCCGGGTCGCGCTCGAAGGGGTCGCCGAAGCCGCCGCCGCCCGGGGTGCCGATGATCACCGTGGCCCCCGGGGGCGGATGCAGCACGTCGATCTTGCCGATGTCCCGCTCCGGGCCGCCGCCGCCGCGCATCCGCGTGAAGCCGTTGCCGCCGGGCCGGCCGCCGTCCCGCCCCCAGGGCTGGAAGTGGTAGCGCTCCATGGCGCGGGATGTGAGCACGGCATTGGGCGGGACCACCCTCAGGCTGTATTCGATGCCGGCGCCGCCCCGCCAGCGCCCGGGCCCCCCGGAATCACGGCGCAGGGCGCAGCGCTCCACGAGCACCGGCATCTCGTTCTCCAGGGTCTCGGTGGGGATGTTCCGATAGAAGCCGGTCACGAAGTCCACGCCGTCCGTGCCGTCCTTGCCGGGGCGGGCGCCCGAGCCGCCCACCAGGGGTTGGACGATGCTCACGCGGGGTGCGCCCGTGCCCGGGTCGGGCGCGGCCACGAAGAGGATGGAGCCCTGTCCCGCGCCGGCGGCGGGGATCTCCTCGGGGATGGCCTGCGCCAGCGCTCCCATGATCACCTCGGGCACGCGGAAGAGCGTGGCCTGGCGCGCGCCGCAGGCCGCGAAGGGCTCGGGGTTGAGCAGCGTGCCCCGCGGGATGCGCACCCGCACCGGCCGAACGAGGCCGGAGTTATAGGCGATGTCCGGGATGCGGCTGCGGAAATAGTTCACGATGCCGGGCACGATCATATAGTGCCCGTGCTTGCCGTGGGTGGGGAGGTTGAGGGCGGCCCGCACCTGCGGGTCCGTCTCGGAGAAGTCCAGGAGGAGGTCCGAGCCGCGCACCGTGAGGTGGAGCTTGATGCGGATGGGGCGGCGGTCCGGCAGGAAGTCGCCCTCCAGGTAGTCGGCGAAGGTGTA
>DASPOZ010000254.1:0-32935 GCA_035625755.1 Candidatus Sulfotelmatobacter sp. | reverse complement strand
CCCATTACGTGCCCGAGGCCCGCGGCAACCCGGGCAATCCGCTCACGGATGACGAGATCCGGGCCAAGTTCCTGGACCTGGCGGGGCCGGTCCTGGGCCCGCGGCGGGCACGGCGGCTCATGCGCGCCGTGCTCTCGCTCGAAACGGCCCGGAGCGCCGGCGCCGTCTCCCGCCTCGCGGGCCTGCCCGCCTCACGCCCGCGCTGACCATCATGGCCCGGCGGCGGCCGAGCGGTATGGGCGAGGCAAACTGAGGGGAGGGGGAGAAGGGGACGGCGCGCAGGCGGTTGACGTCGCCGAAGTATGGTTATATGGTTACGGTATGGTAAAGATGACATTCACCTTCGATCGGGACACGGTGAGCCGTCTGCGGAAGGCGGCCGCGCGCCTGGCCCGGCCGCAGAGCCAGGTAGTGCGCGAGGCCATCCGGGAGTACGCGGAACGGATCGGGTCCCTCAGCGAGGAGGAGCGGCGGCACATGCTCCACGTGCTGGACACCGTCGTGCCCGCGATCCCCGCACGGCCGCTTCGCCAGGTTGAGGCCGAACTGGCGGAGATTCGGGCCGCCCGGCGTCGCGGGGGGCGCCGGGCCCGGACCCCCGCTCGGTGATCCATCTCGACACGTCGGTGCTGATCGACGCCTTGACGGGACCCAAGCGGTCCGCGCCGCGGCTCCGGGCATGGATCGACCGCAGGGAACGGGTCCTCTTGAGCACCCTGGTGCTCTACGAGTGGCTCCGTGGGCCCCGCTTCCCCGAGGAGATCGAGGCCCAGGAGGCTCTCTTTCCGGCGGCGGCGGCCGTTGCCTTCGGCCCGGAGGAGGCGGCCCTGGCCGCCGATCTCTATCGGGCCTTGCGCCGGCCCCGGGGTCGAGAGCTCGACTTGGCCGTGGCCGCCTGCGCCATCACGCACGGGGCCGCTTTGTGGACGCTCAACCGGAAGGACTTCGGGGATATCCCAGACTTGAGGCTCCTATGACTCGGAACGCCGCGGGGGCTGGCCGATGAGATTCCGCTGCTCGCTGTGCGGCAGTTCGTGCGATGCGGCGGCCAATGTGTGGCGCTGCCACTGCGGGGCGCCCCTGGTCCTGGACTTTCCGGCGAAGCTGGATGTGGAGGCGGCGCGGCGGGCGCCGCGGGGGATCTGGCGCTGGGCGGGCGCCCTGCCGCCCATCGCCGAGGCGCACCGGGTGACGCTGGGCGAGGGCGATACGCCGCTGGTGGCGGCGACGTGGGCGGGCACCCCGGTGCACTTCAAGCTGGAGTATGCCGGCCCCACGGGATCGTTCAAGGACCGGGGCGTGGCGGTGCTGGCGAGCTGGGTGCAGTCGCAGGGGGTGGCCCGGGTCACGGAGGATTCGTCGGGCAACGCCGGCGCGTCGCTGGCATCCTACTGCGCGCGGGCCGGCATCCGGTGCGATCTGTACGCGCCGGAGGGTGCCTCGGCCGGGAAGCTCCTGCAGGCCCGCGCCAGCGGGGCGCGCGTGACCACCGTGCCCGGCCCGCGCGAGGGCGTCGCACGCGCGGCGCAGGATGCGGCGGCCGGCGGCTGCTACGCCAGCCACAACTGGAGTCCGTTCTTCGTCGAGGGCGTGAAGACGTACGCCTTCGAGCTCTGGGATCAGCTCGGCGGGCGCGCCCCCGACGCCGTGGTGGTGCCGTGCGGCTTCGGGAGCCTGGTGCTGGGCGCGTGGGCGGGGTTCCGCGCCCTGGCGGAGGCCGGGGCGGCGGACCGGATGCCGCGGATCATCGCCGTGCAGGCGGCGAACTGCGCGCCGGTGGCCGCCGCCTTCCGCGATCGGCTGGACGGCGTGCCGGGCGTGGTATCGAAGGGGACGATGGCCGAGGGGATCGCCTGCCCGCGCCCGGTGCGGGGGCCGCAAGTCATGCAGGCCCTGTGGGAGAGCAAGGGCGAGGCGGTGGAGGTGAGCGAGGACGAGATCGGGGCGGCCTGCCGCGACCTGGCGCGCCTCGGTTTCTTCGTGGAGCCCTCGGGGGCGGCCGCCGCGGCGGGCCTGCGGCGCATGATGGAGCGCGGCGCGTGGCCGGCCGGCCAGACGGCCGTCGTCTTGCTTTCCGGCTCCGGCCTCAAGACTCCCGACCGCATCACGGCCCTCCTGGCCGATTCCGGAACGGCAAAAGGAAGCCCTGATGGCTGAGCCCTCGGCCGATATCTTCCCGCGGTTCTCGGAGGCGGAGTACGCGCGGCGATACGCCAAGGTGCGCGAGCTGATGGCGGCGCGCGGCCTCGACGCGCTGGTGGTGTACGGGGACTCGGCCTTTCAGGGCAGCAACCACGCCAACCTCATCTGGCTGGCCAACTGGACGGACCCCTACTCGGCCTACGTGCTGGTGCCGCGCCTGGGCGAGCCCACCCTGTTCATCAGCAACCCCCTGTACCGGCACACGGCCGCGCGCGCCTCGAATCTCGCCCAGGTGGAGTGGGGCGGCTGGAACGGCGGGCGCACCATCGGCGAGCGGCTGCGCGATCTGGGGCTGGGGAGGGGGCGCATCGGCCTGTGCGGCGTGCGCAACGTGATCCGGGCCAGCATGCCCTACGAGCACGGCACGGCCCTGCGCGAGGTGCTGCCGGAGGCGACGCTGGAGGAGGCCCTGGACGTGCTCCAGGAGGCGCGCTTGCTGAAGGGCGCCGAGGAGATGGCCTGGTTCGAGCGCGGCGCCGCCTTCACGGACATGGCCATCGAAGGCATCGCCGGCGGCGCCCGGATCGGAATGCCCGAGGTGGAAGTGGCCGCCCTGGCCCAGAACGCCGCCCTGGCCCGCGGGGCCCGCTGGATGTTCCACTTCCTGGGTGCCACCCCCATGGCGGCCCCGGAGTTCATCTTCCCCTGGCAGTATCCCTCCACACGTCCCCTCCAGGCTGGCGACATCGTGATGACCGAGATCAGCGTCAGCTCCTGGGGGTACCCGGGGCAGATCCAACGTCCCTTCACCGTGGGCGGCGCGCCCACGCCCGCGTACCAGGCGCTCTACGAGCTGGCGGCGAAGTGCTACCACAGCGTCTTCGACGCGCTCAAGCCGGGCAATACGGACGAGGACGTAAAGCGGGCCGCCGGGTTCGTGGAGCGGGAGGGCTTCCGCACCCAGGACGCGCTCCTCCATGGCTGGGGCATCACCATCGAGCCGCCCCGGGTGGACCTGCCCTGCGCCATGATCAAGAGGGAGCTGGCGCCGGTAACGTTCCAGGAGGGCATGCTGCTGGTGATCCAGCCCCACGTAGTGAGCGCCGACGGGCGCCGGGGCGTGCAGGTGGGGAACCTGGTGGCCGTGGAGGCCGGCGGGGCCCGCCCGCTGCAGCGGTATCCGGTGGAATTCATCCGCATCCCTTGAAGCGAGATGCCTGGCCCGAAAGGAGGACCCATGTTCACACGACGAAGGTTCCTGCAGACCGCCGGGGCCGCCGGCGGAATGCTGGTGCTGCGCAATCGCTTCGCGGATGCCCAGATGCCGAAGCTGCGCATGGGCAATGCAGCCGGCATCGCCGACGCCCAACTCACCTTCGCCACGGTGGGCCAGCACCCCAAGCTCAACTACTACAAGGAGGAGGGCATCGAGATGGAGGTGCTGAACATGGGCAGCTCCTCCCAAACCCTGCAGATCCTGGCCACCGGCAACGTGGAGTTCACCAACCTCTCCCCGGCAATTTTCGCGCAAGCATACGCCAAGAACCCGGACCTCAACATCATCTCGGCCTACGTGTGGATGCGCAAGGCCCACTGGTCGGTGACGGTGAAGCCCGAGAGTCCCGTGAAGGACCTGCGGGAGCTGAAGGGGAAGAAGATCGGCATCCGCAACACCGGCGACAGCGGATTCCCCGGGGCCAAGGCCATGTTCAAGGAGTTGGGCCTGGACCCGGAGAGGGACTTCGACTGGATCTCCGTGGGCAGCGGCGCCCCCGCCGGCGTGGCGCTGGACCGCGGCCAGGTGGACGCCCTGGCCATCTGGGACGCCGAGTACGCCCGCATCGAGAACCTGGGCTTCAAGCTCCGCCACCTGCCCAACACGCCGGACACCAAGGATCTCTTCGGCGGGGCCTACGGGGTGAACCGGTCCGGCTTCAAGGCCAACCGGGACAAGCTGGTCCGCCTGTTCCGGGGCATGGCCAAGAGCACCATCTTCGCCGCCGCCAACCCCGAGCTGGCGATCCGCCTGCACTGGCAGATCTACCCGGAGACCAAGCCCAAGGGGAAGAGCGAGGCCGAGGCCCTGAAGGAGGCCGTGCACGTGATGAAGACCCGGATATGGAAATGGCTCCCCGACGAGCATGACGAGGACAAGCGCATGGGCGGCTCCACCCTCAGACAATGGCAGGCCACCGTGCGCTTCGCCGGCGTCCAGGACAAGGTTCCCGACGCCAACGTCCTGTTCACCAACGACATCCTGGACGACGTCAACAAGTTCGACCGGAAAGCCATCGAGGAGCAGGCCAAGCACATGACCCTCTGAGGGCTTGCTGAACCTCCGCTTCGCCCAGGCTGCTCAAAAAGGTCCAGATGCAAGGCGGCGCGCGGGGCGAGGCGCGAGGCGTACTGGGGCCGTACGTCGCAGGGCCGCGCGAGCGCGCCAACGCCGCAGATGGGCCTTTTTCAGCAGCCTGAGAGAGCCTGCCGGCCGGGACGGACGGCGGGCGCGGGCCCTCGCCGGCCCGCAACGCACCAGCGACTCCAACGGAGGAGACGGATGCGAAACGCGATACGGGCTCTCGGGTTCATCCTCTCCCTCACCCTGGCCACCGGGGCCGGGGTGGCGTCGGGTCAGGAAGCGATCAAGATCGGGTTCATCTCGCCCCTGAGCGGGGCCATCGCGCAGGCCGGGAAGGACATGTACAGCGGCTGCGAGATGTTTTGGGAGGAGAGCGGCTGGCAGATCGGGGGGCGGAAGCTGGAGGTGACCCTGGAGGACAACGAGGGCGTGCCGGCCACGGCCCTGACCAAGGCGCGGAAGCTGGTGGAGAGCGACAGGGTACACCTGCTGGCGGGGGTCATCCTCTCCAACGTGGCCTACGCCCTGGTGCCCTACATCGAGGCGCAGGGCATCCCCACCATCTACCCCATCAACTCCGCGGACGACCTGACCCAGCGCAAGCGGCCCAAGTGGCTGATCCGCACCGGGTTCTCGGCCAGCGGCAACATGCACCCCTTCGGCGAGTACGCGGCCAAGGTGCTGGGGTACAAGAGGGTCGTGACCATCGGGCTCGACTACGCCTTCGGCTGGGAGACGGTGGGCGGTTTCCACAAGGCCTTCGAGGACAACGGCGGCCAGGTCATCCAGAAGATCTGGGTGCCCTTGAACGTGCAGGACTACGCCCCCTACCTGGCCTCGGTCAAGAAGGATGCCGACGCGGTGTTCGTGCTGGCGCTGGGCCGGTGGACGCTGCTCTTCGCCCGCCAGTACGCCGAGAGCGGGCTCAAGGCCCGCATCCCTTTGATCGCCGGCGGCACCTACAGCGACGAGCACGTGCTGCCCCAGCTGGGCGATGAGTCGCTCGGCGTGATCAGCGCCCATCACTATTCGGCCGCCCTGGATACGCCGGCCAACAGGCGCTTCCGCGCCGCCTTCGAGAAGAAGTACAACCGCCTCCCCTCGTTCTACTCGGAGAACTGCTACACCGGCGCCCGCGTGGTGAGCGAGGCCGTGAAGGCCATCGGCGGGAAGGTAGAGGACCGCGCGGCCCTGATGGCCGCGCTGCGCAAGGTGGAGATCACGGACGCCCCCCGCGGCCCGGTGAAGATGGATGCCTACGGCAACCCCATCCAGAATATCTACATCCGCAAGGTGGAGCGGGTGGACGGCAAGCTCCAGAACACGGTGATCTACACCTACCCGGCCGTCAGCCAGTTCTGGAAGTACAACCCGGAGGAGTTTCTCAAGCAGCCGGTCTATTCGCGGGACTTCCCCCCCTGCCGGCATTGCTGACGGCCGTCGGCTTGCGCGGACGCGGGCTCTGGCAGGATACTTAAGGTTGGCGTTGCCCGGGCTGCTCAAAAAGGCCCAGGTGCAAGGCGGCGCGCGCTGCGCCGAGTGAGGCGTACTCCGGGTACGCCGCAGCGAGCGCGCGAGCGCGCCAACGTCCCACCCGCTGCCGCTCCGTCGGCGGCGGGGAAAGATGTTGGGCCTTTTTCAGCAGCCCGTGAGGGGACGATAGCGCATGCGCGTGCTGGGCGGCATCGCCGTGCTGGACCTGAGCACCCAGATGCCCGGGCCCTACTGTTCCATGCTCCTGGCGGACCTGGGGGCCGACGTGATCAAGGTGGAGGCGCCGGCCGGCGATCCCCTCCGCGCCTACCCCCCCATGTTCGACAGCGTGAACCGCGGCAAGCGGAGCATCGCGCTGGACCTGAAGACGGCGGAGGGCGGGGCCATCCTGGCGCGCCTGGCCGCCCGCGCGGACCTGGTGCTGGAGGGGTTCCGGCCCGGCGTGGCCGCCCGCCTGGGGGTGGATCACGCCAGCCTCGCCAAGATCAAGCCCGACATCATCTATTGCGCCATCTCCGGCTTCGGGCAGGACGGCCCGTACCGTGATCGGTCGGGCCACGACATCAACTACCTGGCCCTGGGCGGGGTGCTGGGCCTCGAGGTGCCCATCGCCGGGCGCCCGTCGCCCCCGCCCGTGCTGGTATCCGATCTGGCGGCGGGCCAGTTCGCCGCCATCGCCCTGCTGGCGGCGCTGGTGGGCCGCCTGCGGGGGGGCGCGGGGCAGTACATCGACCTGTCCATGACGGACGGGGTGGTCTCGTGGGTGGGCACCGAGCTGGCCCGCTTCCACGCCGAGGGCAGGACCCCCGACCGCCCGAACGTCACCGTGGCCCCCCACTACGAGGTCTTCGCCACGGCGGAGGGCGAGTTCGTCGCCCTCGGGATCGTGTACGAGGACCACTTCTGGCGGAACCTCTGCGACCTGCTGGCGCTTCCAGGCTGGCGCGGCTGGGGCAACGCCGAACGCCTGCGGCACTACGAGGAGGTCCGCGGCGAGCTGCGCCGCATCTTCTTCGGTCGGACGCGGGCCGAGTGGGAGCGCCTCTTCGCGGGGGTGGACGTGCCCTTCGCCGGCGTGGCGGGCCTGGCCGAGGTCCTCCGCGACCCTCAGTTCCGGCACCGCCGGCTGTTCGCCGAGTTGCCGTCCTCCGCGGGGGCGGGAACCAGCCGCCAGGTGGGGCTGCCCATGAAGTTCTCCAACGCCGAGTGCGAGCCGCAGGGCGCCCCGCCGCGCCTCAGCGAGCACGCCACGGCCATCCTCAAGGACCTGGGCTACACGCTGGACGCCATCGGGGGCCTGGCCGCCTCCGGCGCCGTGGTGGTCCAGTAAGGCGAACCGCCAGGACGTCGGGGACGCCAAGAGGGACGGCGCGGAGCGCTTCCTTGGCTATCCTGGCGCCTCGGCGGTTGGAGGAGTCCACGCCATGAGCACCGTCTTCACGCAGGCGCATGAGGATCTCCGCGCGCTGGCGCGCGACTTCGCGGCCAAGGAGCTGGCCCCCCGCGCCGCCCAGCTCGACCGGGACCACGCCTTTCCCACCGAGGCGTGGAAGCGGGCCGGCGACATGGGCCTCTTGGGCGTCCTCGTGCCGGCCGAATACGGCGGGGTGGGCCTGGATCACATCGCCTTCTGCATCCTCGTGGAGGAGCTGGCCCGGGCCGACGGCGCGGTGGCCCTGGTGCTGGACGTGACGGCCGGGATCGTGAGCGAGTGCATCCTCCTGGGGGGGACGGAGGAACAGAAGCGCCGGTACCTGCCCCCCTTCTGCCGCGCGGAGAAGCTGGGCGCCTTCTGCCTCAGCGAGCCCGGCTCGGGGTCGGACGCGGCGGCCCTGCGCACGCGGGCCGTGCTGAAGGGCGACCACTACGTCCTCAACGGCACCAAGACCTTCATCACCAACGGCGGTCTGGCGGACGTGTACCTCATCATGGCCCGCACGGATCCGGCCAAAGGGTCCCGGGGCATCACGGCGTTCCTGGTGGAGAAGGGGACCCCCGGCCTGTCCTTCGGCCCGCCCTTTGAGAAGCTGGGCCTGCACGCCTCGCAGACCTGCCAGGTGATCCTGGAGGACTGCCGGGTGCCGGTGGGGAACCGGCTGGGCCCCGAGGGCGAAGGCTTCAAGCTGGCCCTGCGGGGGCTGGACCCGGCCCGCGTCACCGTGGGCGCGCAGGCCGTGGGCATCGCCCAGGGCGCCCTGGACTACGCCCTCGAGTACACCAGGCAGCGCGAGGCCTTCGGCCAGCCCGTCATCAGCAACCAGGGGCTCCAGTTCTTCGTGGCGGACATGGCGACCCAACTGGCCGCCGCCCGGGCTCTCACGTATCAGGCCGCGGAGATGTTCGACACAGGCCACCCCGAGCGGGCCAAGTACGCCGCCATGGTCAAGCTCTTCTGCAGCGAGGCGGCGGCCAAGATCGTGGGGGACGCTGTGGTGATGCTGGGCGGCTACGGCTACATGCGCGAGTACCCGCTGGAGAAGATGTATCGCGACGTGAAGGCGCTCCAGATCTACGAGGGCACGAACCACATTCAGCGCGTGGTCATCGCCCGCCACCTGCTGGGCGCCCGCTGAGCGACCCCGCCACGCCAAGGCCTCCGGGGGGTTCGGCTTGCTCCCGCGTGGCGCCGCGCTCGAATTGAAGGCGCTGGTCCGCCGCTACGGCCGCCCCTACAGCGCCGCCCTGGGCATCGATCTTCGCTCGCGCCAGCCGGCCGATCTGAGCAAGTGGTTTCTGGCCAGCATGCTCTACGCCAAGCCCATCAGGGAGGAGGCCGCCACCAGAACCTACAAGATCTTCGAAGCCGAGGGCCGGACGACGCCTCAGCGCATCGTCGGGGCCGGCTGGGAGGGGCTGGTGGGACTGCTGGATGCCGGGGGCTACGTCCGCTATGATTTCTCCACGGCGGATAAGCTGTTGGGGGTTTTTGGGGCCCTGCAGGCCCAGTACGGGGGGGACCTGAACCGGCTGCACGCCGCCGCGAAGGGCAGCGGCGAGCTGGAGCGGCTGCTCAAGGGACTGGGCAAGGGCATCGGAGATGTGACCGTGGCCATCTTTCTGCGGGACCTCCTGGGCATTTGGCCCAAGGCCAGGCCGGGGTTCACGCCGCTCGAACGCCTGGCCTTGCGCAAGCTGGGCATTTCGGAATCGGCAGTGGAGGCCGCTACCCGGCGGCTGCGCGTCAGCCCGGTTCGCGTGCGGACGGCGTTGGCACGGTACGGCATCCGCCTGCGCCGCGGCGATGGCTCCTGATAGGTCCACACGGGGGGTGAATTACTCCGCCGTGGCCAAGCTCTTCTGCCGCGGGGCGGCGGCCAAGATCGTGGGCGACGCCGTGGTGATGCTGGGCGGCACCGGCTACTTGCGCGAGTACCCGCTGGAGAAGACGTATCGCGACGTGAAGGCCCTCCAGATCTGCGAGGGGACGAACCACATCCAGCGCGTGGTCATCGCCCGCCACCTGCTCGGAGCCCGGTGACCCGACGCGGTGCCGGGCGCCCCTAAGACAGTTCACGGCCCGTCGGCGGCGGAGGTGCGCAATGCCATCCCGTGAGGAACAGATCGCCCGGCTGCGGTCCGCCATCGCCGCCCAGGAGCACCTCCGCCCCACCCTCGGCGACGCGGTGGTGGAGGTCACGCTCACCGCCCTGCGGGCCCAGCTCAACTCCCTCCTGACGGAGCAGGATGCGCCGCCGCGCCCGACATCCCCTATCTCCTCCGATGCCCTGCTCGCTCGGCTCCAAAGCTATGTCCCCAAACAGCTGGCCGACAAGATGCGCGCGGCCGGCCAGATCGAAGGCGAACGTCGGCAGGTCACCGTCGTCTTCGCCGATATCTCGGGCTTCACCGCCCTCTCCGAGCGTCTCGACGCGGAGGATGTGGCCTCGCTGGTCAACGAATGCCTGAAGGAGCTGGTCCTGGCCGTCTACCAGTACGAAGGGTTGGTGGACAAGTTCGTCGGGGACTCCATCATGGCGGTCTTCGGGGCGCCCGTCGCCCTGGAGGACGATGCGGAGCATGCCCTGCGCGCCTCCCTGGCCATGCGGGAGCGGCTCCAGGCGTTCAACCGGCGCTGGGTCCACAAGCTCGGGCAACCCGTGGACCTGCACATCGGGGTGAACACCGGCATCGCCATCGCCGGCAACGTCGGGAGCGATCTCCGCATGAGCTATACCGTGGTGGGCGACACGGTGAATGTGGCCGCCCGCCTGCAGGACGCCGCCCGCGCGGGGCAGGTCTTCGTGAGCCGTACCACCTACCGCCTCACCCGTGGGGCCTTCACGTTCCAGGCGATGGATCCCATCCAGGTCAAGGGGAAGCGCGAGGCGCTCCCCGTGTACGAGCTGCGGCAGGCGAAGGTGCGCCCGGAAAAGGCGCGGGGGGTCGAGGGGCTGGCCTCGCCGCTGGTGGGCCGGGAGCGCGAGCGCCGGGCGCTGGTGGCGTGCCTGGAGGAACTCGCGCGGGGCAACGGGCGGATCGTGATGCTGCTGGGCGACGCTGGCATCGGGAAGAGCCGCCTCATCGCCGAGGTCCGCCAGCGCGAGGGACGGGACCTGACGTGGCTCGAGGGCCGATGCTTCGCCTTCAGCCGCGCGCTGAGCTACGGGCCGTTCCTGGATCTCCTGCGGCGGTACGCCGGCATCGCGGATGAGGACAGCGAGGCGGAGGCCAGGGCCAGCCTGCGGGACCGGGTCCAGGACCTTCTTCCGGGCGAGGCGGACGCCTACCCCATCCTGGCCCAACTTCTCTCCATGCGGCTGGAGCCCGCGGAGGCGGCGGCCCTGAGCGGGATGGCCGGCGAGGCCTACCGGGCCCGGCTGTTCGCCATCCTGGAGAGCCTCCTGGCGCGCCTGGCCGCCCGGCGGCCGGCGGTCGTTGTGCTGGAAGACCTGCACTGGGCCGACCAGAGCTCGCTGGAGCTGGCGGCACACCTTTTCTCCGTGGCCACGCGAGCCCCGCTGACCGTGGTGGCCCTGGGGCGCCCGAGGCAGGAGTGGTCCGGCAATTGGGAGAAGCTCGCCCCCGCCCTGGAAGGGTGCGGGGACCGGTACGTGGAGCTCTCGCTCCCGCCCCTCTCGGGGGAATCGAGCGCCGAGCTCATGCGGGCCCTGCTGCAGGGCAGCCCGCTGCCCGCGCGGCTGCACGAGGCCATCCTGGCCAAGGCCGAGGGGAACCCCTTCTTCGTGGAGGAGGTGCTCCGGTCCCTCATCGAGCGGGGCGCGCTGGTCCGGCAGGGCGCCGAGTGGAAGGTCACCGGGCTGGTGGAGACCATCCAGGTGCCGGACACGCTGCAGGGCGTGCTCCTGGCCCGCCTGGACCGCCTCCCCGAGGAGACCAAGCGGGTCATCCAAAGGGCCGCGGTCATCGGCCGGGTCTTCCTGTACCGGGTCCTGGACCACATGGCGCGCGGCGAGGCCGACCTGGAGACGCAGATCATGCTGCTCGAGGACGTGGAAATGGTCCGGGAGCGGCGGCGCATCCCCGAGGTCGAGTATATCTTCCAGCACGCCCTTACGCAGGACGTGGCCTACCAGACCCTCCTCACCCCATCCCGGACGGTGCTCCACCAGAAGGTCGGCGAGGCCTTCGAAGAGATCTTCGCGGAGCGGGTCGAGGAGTTCATCGGGCTGTTGGCCTACCATTACTTCCGGGGGGAGGCGTGGGAGAAGGCCCTCCACTATTCCGCCCGGGCCGGCGACGCGGCGGTGGACCTCTACGCCTACGCCGAGGCGCGCGAACACTACCGGCGGGCCCTGGAGGCGCTCACGCGTCTCCCCGACGATGCGGCCCGTCGCCGCCAGCGCGTGGACGTGAGCGTCCGGCTGGTGAACGCTTCGCTGCAGGCCGAGTCGCCGGAGAAGAACCTGGCGCTGCTGGCCGAAGCGGAGGCGACGGCACAATCCCTCGATGACCCGGCCCGTCTGGCCCGGGTGCAGCTCTGGATCGGCCGGGCGCACTACCTCGCCGGCCGGCTGCGCGAGGCTATCGGGTACTTCCAGAAGGTCCTGGCGGTGGCCCCGCAGTTCAACGATCCGGAACTCCTGGCCCTCCCGGGTGCCGTGATCGGCCGTGTCCTCTTCATCCAGGGCCAGTTCGCCAAGGCGCTCCACCTCCTCGACCAGGCGGTGCCGCTCCTGGAGACGCTCAGGAACCGTCACGAGGCGCTTTTCGCCCGGATCTATCGCGCCGGTTCCCGCGCCTGCCTGGGCGACTTCCCCGCCGGCCTGGCCGAATTGACCGGACTCCTGACCATGGCGCAGGCCAGCCGCAACCAGAACGCCGAGACCATGGTGCACACCGCGCTGGCCATCATCCGGCTCATCGCCGGGAGGTACGGCGATGCCATCGAAAACGCCCAGGAAGCCCTGGCCGTTGCGGAACAGAGCGGGGACGCCATGTTCTGCTATTCGAGCAATGCCTTCATCGCCTGGGGCCTCACCGGGCTGGGGGATGCCGGCGGCGCGCTGCGGCATTGGGCGGCGGCCCGTGAGGCCGCCAAACCGCTCGGCGGCCGGCTCCTTCTGGGCGAGTGGCTGGCGGCGGTGGAAAGCGAGACGCTCCTGGAATCGGGCGATGTGCCCGCCGCGCTTCAGCGCGGCCGGGAAGCCCTGGCCATCGCCCAGGCCGCCGGGAGCGCGATCGCCGAAGCCCTGGCGGAACGCGCCATCGGGCGGGCCCTGGCGGCCTGCCCGCCGCCGCAGCACACCGAGGCCGAGGCTCACCTGGCCAGGAGCGTCTCACTGCTGGAAGGGATCGGGGCGACGTACGACCTGGCCCGCAGTGTCCTCGCCCTTGGGGAGGCCCGCCACGCCTGCGGCAACCCCGCCGGCGCCGCAGAGCCCCTGGAGCGCGCCGCGAAGCTCGCCGCCGGATGCGGGCTGGAGCGCGAAGAGGCCGCGGCCCGCAGCCTGCTGGTCAGGGCCGGGCCGAGCTAGCAGGCCGTTGAAAAAGGCCACCTCTCCATTGCGGAATGCGGATTGGGGGTTGCGGAATACGTGCGGCGCTGCGGCGTAGGGACCGAGTACGCCTCCGAATCCCGCCACACCCTAGGGCGGGGAGATCCCGAGAAAGCGGAGGGGCCCCGCCAGCGCCCCGAAGGCGGCTTCCGCCAGCCGGTTGTGCCCTTTCCGGGAGGGGTGCCACGCATCCACGGCATGGATCAACTCCACGGCGCGGATGTCCACCGAGGCCAGGGCATCGGAATACTGCACGCGCACGTGGGGCAGGTCGCTGAGCTCCCCTTGGAGGCCTTCCACGAGATGCCGCAGTTCGGCGTTCATCAGCAAGGCCAGTCGGATCATGTTCTGCCGGTACTCCGGCCGCATGGACACATAGATCTCGTAGTCCCGTTCGAAATAGGGGTACAGCGCGGGGTCTTCCGCCCTGAGACTCTCCGCGCTGTCCCTCGCCTGGAAGAATGCCTCGAAGTTCACGAGGCCATAGACCATGATCGCCGTCCTCTGCTGCTCCGCCTTCGCGCGCTCCACGAGGCGGCGCAATTGCCGGGCGTAGTTCTTGCGGAACAGCCACAGTTGTCTGAGGAGATATTTGTCCGGGTCTCGGCGTTGCTCGGCGTTCAGCGGCGCGGCCCAATTCAGGTTGTTATGGCCGATCCAGATGAGCACGAGGTCCGGAAACCGTCCGTGGGCAAGGATCTGGTCCACCTGTTGGGAAAAGTTTCGCGTGTGTATGAGCATTTGCGTAAATGTCTGGTCTTGACCGCCTGAATCGACGAAGGCGCCGACGCCCGTGTATTCCACGGCAACCAGGGGCGTCAGTTCCTCGAGCCGCGCGTACACGCTGGAGATGCCTTCCGGGGGCTTCTCCGCATCCAAGAACCAATTCTGCTGATGTGCCGTCCGGATCCTCCACAGCGAGCTTGGAATGGAGGACACGTAGGCATTCTTGGTCAGGCTGTCCCCGATCATCGCGACGTGGGGAAGCCGTTGGACCAGCTCGTCCTCGCGGAGAACTCCCCGTTGGTACTCCAGATAGTCTGCATGGAACCGCGAGGACGGCTGGGAGATCCTGGCCACATAATCCGGGGAGGTCACGCTCCTGGGCTTCGCGAAGAGTCGATCGACGATGAAGACCACATCGAACAGCGTGGCGGCCGCCCGCCTGCCCAGGGCCGCAACGCAACTGAGGCCTCCCCGTGCGCCCGCGGTGTCCCGGAAGTAGACATCCACGAGGCCCCGATCAAATAGCGCGAGGTCCGCTTCCATCTCCGAGGGGTAGGGATTCGGCTCTCGCGCGATCTCGAATTCCGCCGTGAAGACGCCACCCCCGCTCGCACGCCAGTACACCGAATGGCGAAAGGTCTTTTCCGCGGACTCGGGGCGCGCCTCGCCGGGATCCCCAAAGCCTCGAACCAGATCGATCGGCGTGTCCTCCACGGTCAGGTCCCGATCTGCGTGAGCCGTGTCCGGGAGCGAAAGGGTCGTCCCGCCCGGGCCTTTCTCCCAGGCCTTCAACGGGAGGGAGTATTTTCCGCCGTCGATGGCAAAAAAGGGTATGTAGACCCTGCCGGACCGGACGGGGAACGGCGCCGGCTGGTCGCGTTGGCGGGCATCCCCTGTTTCCAGCTGGCCCAGGGACGTCAGCTGGACCCAGTACGTGTACCTGCCGAATCCCTCGTGCGGATCGCGCCCCGTCCGCTCTCCTTCTCTTTCGGCCCCCGGGCCGACGGCGGCACCGGATCGCTCCGGTGGCCCTCCCACTGTGCCCCCATTGTCCGCCTTCGACGCGATGCACCCCCAGCTCCCTACGAGGCCGAAGAGCGCCGCGCCGCACACGGTTAGAACATAGCGTGTTCGCATGGCAGTCGCCCCCGCCGCAGGTGGAGATGCTACGCCCCGGGATACTGGCATACACGGCGGAGGGGCGTCAATCTCCTCGCGGGCGGAAGGCTACAGGACCCTCAGGAGAAACTGATACACGTTAATGTCGCCCGCGCGGAAACGGGGCGGGCAGGACCGGAGGTACTTCAGGTAGGTCGTGTACGTCCGCTGGTCGGTGACCCGGATGGCCTCTTCCCGGCGCCTCTCGAGATTGTCCGCCCACAGGTCCAGCGTCCGCGCGTAGTGCAGCCGCAGGCTCTCGGCATGCACCAGCTCGAACCCCTCCAGGCGGCTGTGGCCGAGGACCTGCTCCGGGTCCGGAAGCCTCCCGCCGGGGAAGATCTCCGTCACCAGAAAGTGGGTCCAGCGCAGGAAAGCGAAGGTCTTGTTCGGGTTCCCGGTGGTGATGGTATGCAGCAGCATCATACCGTTGGCGCCTAGAAACGTCCGGCACCGCGCGAAGAAGGCACCGTACTTCGGCGGGGTAAAATGCTCGAAGGCGCCGACGGACACGATCTTGTCACACGCCGCGGCGTACGTCTCCCAGCCCTCCAGGCGAAACTCCAGGCCCTCGCGCCCGCCGGCCAACCGTGTCGCGTGCGCGAGTTGATTCTTGCTCAGCGTCAGTCCCACCACGATGGATCCGTATTTCTCGTGGGCCCTCCGCGCCATGGCTCCCCACCCGCAACCGATGTCCAGCAGTCGCTCCCCCGGCTCCAGCCCGAGCTTCCCCAACGAGAGGTCCATCTTGGCGATCTGCGCCTCCTCCAGCGTCTCCGCGCCGGTGGGGAAATAGGCGCATGAGTAGGTCATGGTCGGATCCAGGAAGAGCCGGAAGAAATCATCCGAAAGATCGTAGTGCGCCTGGACCGACGCGAAGTCCACGGGAAGGTTGTCGGGCGTGGTCATCCGACCCTCCTGGCCTGTTCCCGCCGGAAATCCTCGGAGGTTCACGCTGCGGGGGCGCCCCGGCGCGCCGCGGCCCTCGTCGAATGGGCGTCCGTGTATCACACGGGGTGGCGCGGCGTCAAACCCGGCCCCCGGCCCCGCACGTTCCGGAGCGCGGACGCGAACGCGCGCGCGGGCGCGTTGACGCGTGGTGGGCCCCGTGCTATGGTTCTCTTGGTCGTGGGAATGGTTCCTCCAGGACATTTCACGCGTGCGGAGGCGCCCACATGAACGGGAAGGATGGGGAGTGGGAACGAGCGGAGGTGAGCTGCCCGAGCTGCCTGGAACTGCTGGTGCTGCGCCCCGGGTTGACGGAGATCTGGTGCGGGAGGTGCGAGATCGGCTACGAGATCAGCGAGGCCAAACATCCCCGGGACCCGAAGCGCAGCGTCCTGGTGCTGGAGAAGAAACGGGGGAAGCGCTAGCTTCGCACGCGGGGGGGCGAAAGGCCGCGATGCGCGGAGGGGATCGTAAGCGCGGGTAACGAGTGTACGTGGAAGGTCGGCAGGGACGGCCCGCCGGTGTCCGGCGGGCCGTTTTCTTTTTGGGGAGTTGTGTCCCACGGGGCCGACAAAAACGTTGCCTGCCGGGGGCGGCCCAGCGTATCATCCCCCAGCCATTGGCTGTCCGCCCCCCCTCCCCCCCTCACGCCTCACGCCTGACGGAGGCGGAGAAGGTCGCAAGACCGGGGCGGCTGGCACGGGCACGGGAACGGATAACGGATAGAAGATGGCCGAGCAGGGACCGTACCGGATCGGGATCGACGTCGGCGGGACGTTCACGGACATCATCTGCCTGGACCGGCGCACCGGACACGTGGGGCTGACCAAGGCGCCGACCACCCCCACGGACATCTGCCGCGGCATCCTGGAGGGGCTGCGGGCGGCGCGCGCGCCGCTGACGCAGGTGGGCGAGATCGCCCACGGCACCACGGTGGCCACCAACGCCATTTTGGAGCGGAAGGGCGCCCGCTGCGGCCTCATCACCACCCGCGGCTTCCGGGACGTGCTGGAGCTGCGGGACGGGGCGCGGCGCCCCGGCCTGTCCCCGCAGGTGGCTCAAGACCCCCTGGTGCCCCGCGAGTGGCGTCACGAGGTGTCCGAACGGATGCTGGCGTCCGGCGAGGCCCTGGAGCCGCTGGACGCCGAGGCGGTCCGCGCGGCGGCGCGCGCGCTCCTGGAGGCCGGCGTGGAATCCGTGGGCATCGCCTTCCTGCATTCGGCCCGGAACCCCGCCCACGAGCGCGCCGCCCGGGAGGCCCTGCGCGCGGTGTGGCCCAACCCGCACGTCGTCCTGGCCTCGGACCTCACGCCGCTGCCGGGCGAGTTCCTGCGCGCCTCCACGGCCGCCGTGGCCGCCTACCTGCACCCGCTGATGAGCCGATACGTGGCCGACCTCCTGGCCGGCCTCTCGGGCGCGGCCTACGGCGGGGCCTTCCGCTTCATCGAATCCTCCGGGGGCTCGCTGCCGCCGGAGGCCATCGCCGCGAACCCGCTGCCCACCATCCTCTCGGGCCCCGCCGGCGGGGCCACGGCCGCCGCCGCCCTGGGGCGCCTCCTGGGCCTCGGCGACCTGCTGAGCTGCGACATGGGCGGCACGAGCTTCGACGCGGCCCTCATCGAGCGCGGCCAGCTGGCCCTCATCGGCGAGAAAGAGCTGGAGTTCGGCGTGCCCGTGAGCGTGCCCTCCGTGGACCTGCACACCATCGCCGCGGGCGGCGGCAGCATCGCCTGGGTGGACCAGGAGGGGGCGCTCCAGGTGGGCCCGCAGAGCGCCGGCGCCGTACCGGGGCCGGCCTGCTTCGGCCGGGGCGGCTGGAAGGCCACCGTGACGGATGCGAACCTCCTCCTGGGCCGCATGGACGTGGCGCGCCCGCCCATGGGGATCGAGCGGCTGGACGCCGAGGCCGCCGAGGCGGCCATGCAGCGGGACGTGTGCGCCGCCAAGGCCATCGCGCCCGTGGAGGCCTCCCTGGCGGTGGTGGCCGTGGCCGAGGCCAGGATGGCCGCCTTCCTTCACTCGCTGCTCTTCGTACGCGGGCTGAACCCGGCCAAGGTGCCCCTGGTGGCCTTCGGCGGCGCGGGCACGCTGCACGCCGCGTCGGTGGCCCGCGCCGTGGGCATCCGGCACGTGGTGGTGCCCTACCTGGCGTCGGGCTTCTCGGCGCTGGGCTGCCTGGTGGCGCGCCCGGGGCGGCTGGTGCAGGCGCACGCGGAGCTGCCGCTTCACGCCGCCACGGACGAGGCGATCCGGGACCGGCTCGCCGCCGCCGCGCCGGAGGCGCGGGGCGCGTCCGGCGCCCTCTACGCCGCCATCCGGCGCGGCGAGAGCCCCCACGAGGAGTTCTTCCTCTGCGAGTACCCCGCCGTGCGGGCGGCCGCCCTGCGGGACCGCTACCTGGAGCGGCTGCGGCAGGTGTACGGCATCGAGGGGGCACCGCAGGAGGCCACGCTCTCGCGCCTGCTGCTGGTCATCCGCGAGGGCGGCCCTCCCGCCCCGTCCGGCCCGGCGGAGGACGGCGAGCTCGGCGCCCTGCTGGAGCGGACAATGAGGTCCGCCCGCGACACCGCGCGCTCCGCGCGGGCGGCGGCGGAACATCCGCCGCAGGCGGTGCACTTCGGCCGGGGGACGCACGAGGTGCCCGTGGTCCCGGCGGAGACCATCGAGCCGGAGACCCCGCACGCCGGCCCGGCCATGCTGTCCCTCCCCGGCGGCACGATCCTGGTGCCCCCCGAGGTGCGGTTCCGCGTGGACACCCACGGCGACACCCACCTGGAATTACCATGACGAGTGATTAATGACGGCTGGCGCTCGGCGCCACGTGAGGCGTAAGGCGTCAGGCGTGAGGGGAGCGACGCCTCGCCTGACGCTTCACGCCTCACGCCTTACGAGGGGGTCCGAAATGCACGGGGAGGGGGCGCGGCGGCTTCGCGAGGCGCTGGCCCGCGCCACGGCCGAGATGGATCGGCTGCTGAGCCGTGGCTCGGCCTCACCCAGCGTGGCGCACCTGGGCTGGCGGGCCAGCGCCCTGTACGACGCCGGGGATGGGCACCTGATCCATAGCGGCCAGGAGGCCGAGCCCTTCCTGGCCGAGGTGGCGGCCGGGGCCATCGGTGAGCTGCTGCGGCAACTCCGCGCCCGCGGCGATGCCCCACGCCCCGGCGACCTGTTCCTCACCAACAACCCGCTGGAGGGCGGCGGCAGCCTGGAAGACGTGATCATGGCGGCGCCCGCCTTCGCGGGCGGCGCGCTGGCGGGGTTCCTGGCCGCCGCCGTGAGCCAGCCGGCCTTCGGCATGGAACGTATCGAACCGGCCCGCGCCCTGCGCGACGAGGGGCTCATCGTGCCCTGGGCCCGGGTGGGGCGCGAGGGGGACCTGTTCCCCGGCGTCACGGCGGTGCTCACGGCCAACGCCGTGGCCGCGGGCAGCATCGAGCAGGAGCTGCGCCTGCAGGCCCACGCGCTGGCCACCGGGCAGGAGGGGCTGCGCCCCGCCCTGGAGGCGCTGGGCCCCGACGGCGTGCGGGAGGCTGTGGCCGCCTTCGCCGCCGCGGGGCGGGACGGCCTGCGCCGTCTGCTGGCCGCGGTGCCGGCGGGCTGCCACGCGGCCCAGGGGGCCCCGCTGCCCGTCACGCTCGCCGTGACGGGCGGGCGCATCCGCCTGGACTTCGCCGGGGCGGTCGAGGCCGCTGCGGCCCTGGGCAGCGTCACGCCGTCCATGGCCGCCGCCGCCTGCCGCGTGGCCATCCGCCAGCTCTTCTCCCCCGAGGTGCCGACGCTGGGCTTCGGCGGCGGATGGGAGGCGGACGTGCTGGACTTGGCCGCGCCGTGGTGCACCGCCTCCCTGGATGCCGCTGTGGCCACCGGGCGGCGCCACCTGGTGCACGCGATGCTCGAAAGCGTCACCGCGGCCTTCGCGCCGTTCTACCCGCACCTGGGGAAGGCCCCGGGCCCGCTGGCGCCGGCGCTCCTGCACATCCGCGGGCGCGACGGGGACGGCCGCTCTTACACGCTGCGCCTCCTGGTGGGCGGCGGGGCCGGCGGCAGCGTGCTGGGCGACGGCCTGGCGCACACCGGGCCCCTGGCGGGCGCGGGCCGGATGCCCCCGCTGGAACAGGTGGAGGAGCGATACCCGATCCTGGTTCACGGCTTCCGCCTGCGCGACGGGTGCGCCGGACCGGGGCGCTACCGGGGCGGCCTGGGGGCCGCACTCGATTTCGAGCTGCGGGCCGGGCAGGCGGAGCTGAACGCCGTGCTCCCGGGGCTGGCGCCAGGGGTCCAGGGAGGATACGCCGGCGCCCCCGCGCGCCTCACGGTGCAGGGCCCCGAGCGGGGCCTGCAGGCCTGGGACGGGCCGGGGCGCCACGTGGTCTCCCTGCGCGCGGGCGAGCGGGTGCGCGTGGAGGCGCCGGGCGGCGGCGGGTGGGGCCTGCCCTGCCAGCGGCCCATCCACAAGGTGGAAGACGACGTGCGCCGCGGCCTGCTGGGCCTGCGCGAGGCGAAGAACCCGTACGGCGTCATCTTCGATCCGGCCACGCTGGAAAAGGACGACGTCCTGACCTACCGGGTACGCCACTACCTGCTCACGTCGCTGGTGGTGGAGGATATCGTGGCCGGGCAAGACGCCACCATCTGGGGCTAGCCTCCCGAATAGGGAAGAGCGTTCGGCAGTTCGGCGGGTCGACCGTTCGGCGGTTCCACCGGCGCGAACGGAGTTGGGGGGCCGAACAGCCGAACAGTCGAACGCTTTTGGTTGCATGGGGGTGTCATGGCAACGGTGTTCGCCATCAGCTCGCGGCTGAGCCCGACGGACCCGGAACACCTGGCGGACGTGGCGCGCCACCTGGGCGTCGGGGCCATCGAGTGGCGGCTGGATGTCCTGCGCGTGCCCGTGGCCGCCAAGGCCCGGGCGGCCTTCTTCGGCCGGCTCCAGGCTTCGGGGATGGCGGCGCGGTACCACGCCCCCTACACGGACCTCGAGGTTGCCCACAAGAACGCGTCCCTGGCCCGGCAGTCCCTCGCCGTCCTGCGCAGCTACCTGGAGGTGATCCCGGCGGAGGGGGAGCCGGTGTTCACGGTGCACGTCGGCTCCAAGGGGATCCCCATCGAGGAGCTCTCCTGGGACCATGCGGTGGGGAACCTGCGCAGCCTCGTACAGGCGGGAGCTTCCCGCGGCATCACCGTGGCGGTGGAGAATCTGGCCACGGGGTGGAGCGCCGACCCGTGGGCCATGGGCGAGCTGTGCGGCCGGAGCGGGGCCCGGATCACCTTCGACCTGGGCCACTGCCTGGCTAGCGAGGTAGTGCAGAAGGCCGGCAAGCCGCTCACGGAGATCGTGGATTCCCTGGCCAAGTTCATCGTCCAGGGGCACATCTACGGCGTCGAGCACGCGGACGGCCGGCACTCGGCCTGGAAGGACCTGGAGGCGCTCAAGCCGGTCCTACGGCACCTGGCCCAGTTCCCCTCCTTCTGGTGGATCCTGGACGTGGACGAGCTGCGCGAGGCCGCGGCACTCAAGGAGCAGATCGAGACCGGCGCCTTCGTCTAGCAGGCTGCTGAAAAAGGCCCAACTCTCCATTGCGGAATGCGGATTGCGGAATGCGGAATCCGCGCGCCGCCTTGCACCTGGGCCTTTTTGAGCAGCCTGCGCAAAGGGGGATTTCCGGCAGCGTGCTTAACGGAAGAAGGTTCGAATGTTCGACCGTTCGGACGTTCCAGGAGCGGTCGAACCGTCGAACGGCCGAACGCCTTTCAGGGAAGTGAGAGGGGGACAGGATGGGCTACTTCCATCGGTGGGAGGAGTTCCCGCAGCGCGGCGTGAGCTATCTGCAGGGCCTGCCCAATTCTGAGGGGCTGAAGATCCGCATCATGGCCAGCGAGCGCATGATGTTCACGCAGATCAGCGTGAAGGGGGGCGCCAGGATCCCCCGGCACCATCACGAGGCCGAGCAGGTGGTGTTCGTCTTCAAGGGCAGGGTGCGGGTCACGACGGGGGACGCGCCGCCGCGGGTGCTGAGACCGGGGGACATCTGGGTGATTCCGTCCAACGTGACCCACGGCGTGGAGTACATCGGGGACTGCGAGGCCCTGGAGGCCGTGAGCCCCCTCCGCCTGGACAACTTCATCGGCTACACCATCAAGCACACCTTCTTCGACGAGCCCGTTCCCGCCAGAGGCGCCGGGCCCCGCCGGCGCGCCCGCTAGCCCCCGGCTGCCGAACAAGGCCCAGCTTCTTTCCCCGCCGCCTCGGCGGCACCGGGTGGGGCGTTGGCAGGCCGGGTGTCCTGCCTTGGGGCGCCGCCGCGGATCTGGGTCGTCTTGCCCGCCGCCGGCGGGTTTGAGCCGCCCTCCGGGGCGCGACTCTTGCCGGGACTTGCTAGGCGCGGCGCGGAGCTTTTGATAAGATAATCGAGTTCGGGCGAGGACGCGCCACTCCTGAGGCGCGCCGATTGCCATGTCCAGCAGGGTGTCGCAGCCCCCCCCAACGGAGGACCCATGCAGGCGACGAAGGTTCAAGGACTCGAGGATATGGCCACGCGGCTGCGGATCCACTCCATCCGGGCCACCACGGCGGCGGGCAGCGGCCACCCCACCAGTTGCTGCTCGGCGGCGGATCTCGTGGCCGCCCTCTTCTTCGACGTGATGCGTTTCCGGCCGAAGCACCCCACCGCGCCCGGGAACGACCGGTTCGTCCTCAGCAAAGGCCACGCGGCCCCCCTGCTGTACGCGGCGTGGGCCGAGGCGGGCGCCCTTGCGCCCGGTGACCTGATCAACCTGCGCAAGATGGACAGCGATCTGGAGGGCCACCCCACGCCCCGCCTGCCCTTCGTGGACGTGGCCACCGGGTCGCTGGGGCAGGGCCTCAGCAGCGGCCTGGGGATCGCCCTGGCGGCCCGCATGGACGGGTCGGCCCGCACCGTGTTCGTCCTGCTGGGGGACGGGGAGTGCGCCGAGGGGAGCGTGTGGGAGGCCGCCGAGATCGCGGGCTACTACCGGCTGGACAACCTGGTGGCCATCGTGGACGTGAACCGCTTCGGCCAGTCGCAGGCCACGATGCTGGAGCACGACCTGCAGGTGTACCGCAAGCGCTTCGAGGCCTTCGGCTGGCGCGCCCTGGTGGTGGACGGCCACGACATGGGGCAGGTGGTGCGGGCCCTACGCCGCGCCACGCGGCGGTCGGGGCAGCCGGCGGCCGTGCTGGCACGGACGCTCAAAGGCAAGGGCATCCCCGAGGTGGAGGACAAGGATGGCTGGCACGGCAAGCCGCTGAAGGAGGATGCCGCCCGGCAGGCCATCGCCCACCTGGAGGCGCAGCTCCACGGGGCCAAGCTCCCCAAGGCGCGGGCGCCGCGGAAGGCGAAGGATGCACCCGCCCCCCCGCCCGTCGATCCCCCGGCCGCGCAGCCGCCGCCCCCGCCGGCCTACGCCATCGGGGACATGGTGGCCACGCGGCTGGCGTACGGCGAAGGCCTGGCGAAGCTGGGCAAGTCGAACCCGGCGGTGGTGGCCCTGGACGGGGACGTGAAGAACTCCACCTTCGCCGAAAAACTGAAGGCGGCGTGCCCCGAGCAGTTCATCGAGGGCTTCATCGCCGAGCAGAACCTGGCCGGGGCCGGGGCCGGGCTGGCCGCCTGCGGGAAGATCCCGTTTGTCTCGTCCTTCGCCTGCTTCCTCACCCGCGCCTGCGATCAGGTCCGGATGGCGGGCGTCTCCCGCTCCAACGTCAAGTTCTGCGGGTCCCATGTGGGCGTGAGCATCGGCGAGGACGGGCCGTCGCAGATGGGGCTGGAGGACATCGCCATGTTCCGGGCGGTCCCCGGCTCGGCGGTCCTCTACCCGGGCGACGCGGTGTGCGCCGAGCGCTGCGTGGAGCTGGCCGCGCGCCGGCACGGTATCGTGTACATCCGGACGTCGCGCCCGAACACGCCGGTGATCTACCGGGCCGACGAGCCCTTCGCCATCGGGGGGCTGAAGGTGCTCCGCCAGAGCGACGCCGACGCCGCCACGGTGGTGGCGGCCGGCGTGACGCTGCACGAGGCGCTGAAGGCCTGGGAGCAGCTCAAGGCGCGGGGCGTCGCCGTGCGGGTCATCGACCTCTACTCGGTCAAGCCGCTGGACGGGGCGGGCCTCCTGGCCGCCGCGCGGGCCACGGGGGGCCGCCTGGTGACCGTGGAGGACCACTACGCGGAGGGCGGCCTGGGGGACGCCGTGCTCGAGGCCCTCGCCACCGAAGGCATCCGGGTGCACAAGCTGGCGGTGCGGGAAGTGCCCCGCAGCGGCAAGCCGGCGGAACTGCTGGAACGCTATGGGATCAGCGCCTCGCACATCGTGGCCACCGTCTTGCGAGTCACGGGACGAGAATCGTAAGGCGTGAGGCGTAAGGGGTGAGGCGATCCCCCTGACCCCTCACGCCTGACGCCTAACGGGCCGTGAGGCGTGAGGCGGAAGGGGTAAGGCGGATCCTCTCGCGCCTCACGGGGCGTAAGGCGTGAGGCGTAAGGCGGAAAGGGTGGGCCGGCGGTAATCAGTGCGGAGGGGGCCATGGAAAAGCCGCATAAGAGGTTGGATGCGTCGAACATGTCCATGGATCTCGTGGTTCAGGTCTATAAGGACACAGGCGGGTTTCCGGCCCAAGAGCTATACGCGCTCACCGGTCAGATCCGGAGGGCGGCCACCAGCATCCCGAGTAATATTGCCGAGGGGGCTGCCCGCCAGACGGCGAAGGAGTTCGTTCAATTTCTCCATGTCGCGCAGGGTTCGATGAGTGAGCTCGATACGTTGCTCGAACTCGGAAAGCGCCTAGAGTTTCTTTCATCAGCGAGCTGGAAGACGCTCGATTCTCAAATGGAACGCATCGATAAGATGTTGAGCGGATTAATCCGCCACCAGAAGAGTGTGAACGGGAAGGCGAACGGAGGGAAGGCCCGGCGCGGCCGCAGGCCCTCCCCCTAACCCCTCACGCCTCACCCCTAACGGCCGTGAGGGGTGAGGCGTGAGGCGTAAGGCGAAAGGAGTGAGGGGAATCCCCTCACGCCTCACGGCTGACGCCTCACGAGCTTCCAGGACTGGGGTCTATCTGCTATAATCACTTTGGCCTTCGGGGCGGCGGGAGCACCCTCGGGACCCCTCGGGTCCCGGGCCGGCGCCACGGCCGTTTCGAAGGCCAGCGGTGTCTTTGGGGTGCGGGCCGCCGGTCAAGGCCCCCGACCGGCTGCGGGGGTTGGCTCCATGGATGAGGGTGACCGCCGCGAGGCGGCCGAGGCCCACTTCCGGCGGGCCTACGAGCACCAGGTGAAGGGCGAGCTGGACGAGGCCATCCGGCTCTACCGGCTGTCCATCGAAGCCCACCCCACCGCCGAGGCCCACACCTTCCTGGGCTGGACGTACAGCTTCCAGGGCCGGTACGACGAGGCCATCGCCGAATGCCGCCGGGCCATCGAGGTGGACCCGGACTTCGGCAACCCCTACAACGACATCGGGGCCTACTTGATCGAGCTGGGCCGCTACGAGGAGGCGGTCCCCTGGCTCAGGAAGGCCATGGCGGCGCGGCGGTACGAGCCCCGGCACTTTCCCCACGCGAACCTGGGGCGGGTGTGGGTCAAACTGGGCCGGGCCAGGGAAGCCGCGCTGGAGTTCCGGAAGGCCCTGGAGATCGAGCCCAACTACGCCGTGGCCCGCCGCGAGTTGGCGCGGCTCGTGGGCGGCAACGGGGGTGGCCCGGCGGGCCCGGCCTCCGGGTGACGGCGGCGTGACTGCGCGGACGCTTCGTCCGCGCCGGGGGTTGATGCCATGGTGCGGAACGTGATCATCATCGGGTCGGGACCTGCGGGGCTCACGGCCGGCCTGTACACCGGCCGGGCCAACCTGCAGCCGCTCATGATCGAAGGCTTCGCGGCCGGGGGCCAGTTGATGCTGACCACCGAGGTGGAGAACTACCCCGGCTTCCCCAAGGGCCTGCTGGGGCCGGAATTGATCGCGGAGATGCGGAAGCAGGCCCTGCGCTTCGGCACCGAGATCCTCACCGCCGACGTCACCCGGGTGGACTTCAGTGCGCGCCCCTTCCGCGCGTGGGTGGACAAGGACCTGTACGAGGGCAAGGCGGTCATCGTGGCCACCGGGGCGGACGCCAAGTGGCTCGGCTTGCCCAACGAACAGCGGCTGCGCGGCCACGGCGTCTCCTCCTGCGCCACCTGCGACGGGTTCTTCTTCCAGGACCAGGAGATCATGGTGGTGGGCGGGGGCGACACGGCGATGGAGGAGACCCTCTTCCTCACCAAGTTCGGGAGGCGGGTCACCGTGGTGCACCGGCGGGACAAGCTCCGGGCATCCAAGATCATGCAGGAGAAGGCCCTCAAGCACCCCAAGGTCCGGTTCATCTGGAACGCCGTGGTGGAGGACGTCCTGGGCGACGACCACGTGACCGGGGTCCGCCTGAAGGAGTTGCCCACGGGACGGGCGTGGGACGAGCCGGTGGGGGGGCTCTTCATCGGCATCGGCCATTCCCCCAACACGCGGCTGTTCCGGGGCCAGTTGGAGATGGACGACAACGGCTACATCGTCACCCACCACGAGACCCGCACCAGCGTGGAGGGGGTGTTCGCGGCCGGCGACGTGCAGGACCACGTGTACCGGCAGGCCATCACGGCGGCCGGGTCCGGCTGCATGGCGGCCATCGACGCGGAGCGATGGCTGGAGGGCATCGGCTAGTAGGCTGCTGAAAAAGGCCCATCTGCGGCGTTGGCGCGCTCGGGCGCTCGCTGCGGCGTACCAGGCGTACGCCTCACTCGGCCCATCGCGCGCCGCCTTGCATCTGGACCTTTTTGAGCAGCCTGCGGGAGAACGAGTTCTTCGGCGACTTACTCGAACCGTTTCGCCGCCCCCCGGCGCGGTGGCGGCGTCTGAGGAGCCCCTCTGAAACAGTACGATGCGGTCTTGTTCGACCTGTTCGATACGGTGGTGCACTTCAACCGGGAACGGCTGCCCTTGGTGCGCGTGAACGGCAAGGAGGTGCGCTCCTCCACGCCGCCCACCTTCGAGGTCGTCCGGCGGACGTATCCGCAGGTGCCCTTCGAGCCGTTCCACGCGGCCTTCGTGGAGGCGTTCCGGGAGGCCGAGCGCATCCGGAACAGCACCCACCGGGAGGTGACGGCGCTGGAACGCTTCGCCATGACCTTCCAGGCCCTGGGGCTCCCGTGGGACGGGGGCGCGCAGGAGGCGGCGACGGCCGCGCTGGAGGTGCACATGCGCACGCTGGCCGGCGTGGTGGAGTGCCCGGCGGCGTATCGGGCCACCCTGGAGTGGGCGCGGGCCCGTTACCGGGTGGCCCTGGTCTCCAACTTCGATCACGCGCCCACCGCCCGGATGATCCTGGACCGGCACGACATCGCCGGGTGCTTCGAGGAGGTTCTGATCTCCGCGGAGATCGGGTGGCGGAAGCCCAAGGCCGAGGTCTTCCAGCGGGTGCTGGACGCGCTGGGCGTGGCCCCCGGGCGTGCCATCTTCGTGGGCGACAACGCGGACATCGACGTGGGCGGCGCCAAGGGCGTGGGGATGGCCGCCGTGTGGATCAACCGCGACGGCGCGGCGTTCCCCGAGGCCCTGGCCGCGCCGGACCACACGGTGGCCGCGCTGCCCGAGATCCAAGCGTTTCTATAGGCTGTGCCCCCTCTCTTGGTCCCCTCTCCCCGCGTGGGGGAGGGCCGGGGTGAGGGGACCCAGGGGCTGGAGAGGGGAGGGAGGCATGAGCGACGCACCCCAGTACGTGTGGTTCAACGGGCGCGTGGTCCCCTACGACCAGGGGCGCATCCACGTGCAGTCGGCCGCCATGAAGTTCGGGGCCGCCGTGTACGAGGGCCTGCGGGGCTATTGGAACGCCGACGCCCGCGAGCTCTACGTGTTCCGGCAAGACGCGCACGTCCAGCGCCTCTGCCAGTCCCTCAAGCTGATGCGGATGGAGGCGCCGTTCGCGCCGGCCCAGATGCGGGAGGCGGTGCTGGAGGTGCTGCGGGCCAACAACTTCCGCGAGGACGTCCACATCCGCCAGAGCGCCTTCCTGGAGGGGGACAGCGCCATGACCAGCACCGGGCCGGTGGGCATGGCGGTGGCGGCGTACCCCATGGGGCGCATCAAGAACAGCGAGGCGGGGCTGCACTACACCATCAGCTCGTGGCTCCGCATCCCGGACAGCGCCATGCCCCCGCGGCTCAAGTGCATCGCCAACTACCACAACGGGCGCCTGGCCGCCCTCCAGGCCCGGGCCGACGGGTACGACGGGACGTTCCTCCTGAACAGCCGCGGCAAGATCTCCGAGACGCCGGGGGCCACCATGTTCCTGGTGCGCGGCGGCCGCCCCATCACCCCCAGCATCACGTCCGACATCCTGGAGGGCGTCACGCGGGACACCTTGATCCGCCTCTTGGCCGAGGTGCACGGCCTCGCCGTGGAGGAACGCGACGTGGACCGCACGGAGGTGTACGTGGCCGACGAGGTCTTCGTGTGCGGCAGCGCCTACGAGGTGACGCCCGTGGTGTCCGTGGACCGGTACACGGTGGGGGACGGCAGGGTGGGGCCGCTCACCAAGGCGATCCTGGCCACGTATCTGGATGCGGCCCGCGGGCAGGTGCCGGCCCGGCGGGACTGGCTGACGCCCACCTACGGAAATGTCCAATGACCAATTTCCACTTTCCAATGATGCTGGGCGCGCGGGGCGCGCCGGCTTTCTTCGTCGGTGCGCGGAGCGCCACCGCCATTGGCCATTGGTAATTGGAAATTGGCAGTTGCCGGTGTGGCTGCAGCGGCGGTTGCCGCAGCAGCCACACCGGCGCGTGGTTTCACCTTCTATTCCTGCGGGGCCAACTGTGTCCCGCGGTGGCCCGCCGGCCGCATCCGCCTGTACGCCAATGCCGAGGCCGGCGGCTGCGACCTGGCCGCCATGGAACGGGCCATGGCCCGCTGGAACGCGGCCCTGGACCAGGTGGGGGCGGCCGTGCGGGTGGAGCTGACGGGACGCACGCCGAGCTACGGCCTGCGCCGGAACGGCGTGAGCAGCGTGACGCTGCTGGTGGAGCGCTGGCCCCGGGACCCGAGCCTGTTCGGGTGGACCTCCCTCTGGTGGCGCAGCGGGCGCATCGTGGAGGGGGACATCATCTTCAATCTCGAGCGCCACCGGTTCCGGTGTGATATCCCGGCGCGCCGCGGCCCCACGGCCAGCCTGGAGCAGGAGATGATGCACGAACTGGGGCACTTCCTGGGCCTGGACCACGCCCGGACCGGGATCATGATGGCCGAGGGCTACGGCACCGTGGTGGACCAGGACGCCCTGGACGGGCTCCGGGAACTCTACGGCCGCTGACGCCCGCGGCGAGTCCCCGGCACCGGACGCGCCGGCGCCGTTCGAGGAGAGACCCATCAAGCACCTGGCGACCTTGAAACCCTGGCTGGTCCGGCAGCGGCGCACGCTGCTCTTCGGGCTGGCGTTCCTGGCGCTCACCAACGCCTTCCTCCTGGTCGTCCCGCGGATCCTCAAGGATGCCATCGACCACCTGAAGGCGGGGACGTTGCCGCACCCCCTGTGGGCCTACGCCCTGCTCATCGTGGGGGCCACCCTCTGCATGGGCACCTTCCGGTTCTTCGCGCGGCGCACGCTGGTGGGGACGGCCCGGGATCTGGAATATGACCTGCGGAACGCCCTCTTCGCCCACCTGGAGCGCCTCCCCCCTTCCTTCTACCAGGGGACCCGGCCCGGCGAGGTGATGGCCCGCGCCACCGGGGACCTGAACCAGGTCCGTATGATGCTGGGGGCAGGCATCATGTACGCGGCCAACGCCTGCTTCGTGTACCCTGGGGCGATCGCGGCCATGGCCCTCACGGACCCGTGGCTGGCCCTCTGGGCGGTGCTCCCCTACCCGATCCTGGCCTTCATCATCAAGCGCTTCCGGCAGCAGATCCACGACCGGTTCCAGGCGGTGCAGGAGCAGTTCGAGCGCATCACGGGGAAGGTGCAGGAGAACCTGGCCGGGATGCGGGTGGTGAAGGCCTACACCATGGAGCGCGGCGAGGTGGCGGAGTTCGCTCGGCTCAACGAAGAGTACGTGCGGCGGAACCTGCGCCTGGCCCTGCTGGAGGGGGTCGCCTCACCCCTCACGGCCATCGTGGGCGGCGTGGGCACCGTGGTGATCCTCTGGGTGGGCGGGGCGCGGGTGATCGCCGGCCGGCTCACCCTGGGGGACTTCGTGGCCTTCAACGCGTACCTGGCGATGCTGCTCTGGCCCACCATCGCGCTGGCCTGGATCGCCAACCTGGTGCAGCGGGGGATCGTGTCGCTGGAGCGCCTGCAGGAGATCCTGGGGACGCAGCCGGCCATCCGGGATCCGGAGGATCCGGTGGTCCCCGCGGAGATTCGGGGCGCCCTGGAGTTCCGCGACCTGACCATCGCCTACGACGGCGGGGGCCGGAAGGCGCTGGACGGCGTCAGCCTGCGCATCCCGGCCGGCGCGCGCGTGGCCCTGGTGGGGCCCATCGGGGCGGGCAAGAGCACCCTGGCCGCCGCCGTGCCGCGCCTGGTGGACGTGCCGCCCGGCGCGGTGTTCCTCGACGGCGTGGACGTGACGCGGATCCCGCTGGCGGCCCTGCGCGGGGCCGTGGGCTGCGTGCCGCAGGACGCGTTCCTCTTCTCGGACACCATCGGCGAGAACATCGCCTTCGGCCGCCCCGGGGAGGCGCCGGAGTCGGTGCGGGCGGCCGCCGCGCGGGCCCAGCTCACCAGGGACCTGGCCGCTTTCCCCCGCGGGCTGGACACCGTGGTGGGCGAGCGGGGGGTCACCCTCTCGGGGGGGCAGCGCCAGCGGGTGGGCATCGCGCGGGCGATCCTGGTGGACCCCAGGATCCTGATCCTGGACGACGCCCTGTCCAACGTGGACGCGGAGACCGAGGAAGCCATCCTCCGCTCGCTGGAGCCGGTGATGGCGGGCCGCACCACCCTCATCATCACCCACCGCCTGGCCGCCATCCGGGGGGCGGACCTGATCGCGGTGCTGGACCAGGGGCGCATCCTGGAGACCGGCAGGCACGAGGAGTTGGTGGCCCGCGGCGGCCTCTACGCCAGATTGTGGGCGCGCCAGCAGCTGGCCGCCGAACTGGCTGAGGTCTAGGCGTAAGGCGTGAAGCGTGAGGCGTAAGGCGGGAGGCGTCAGGGGTGAGGGGAATCCCCTTACGCCTTACCCCTCACGCCTCACGGCGCCGCCGAAGGCGACGAGATGAGCGGGTATCACGAGGAGGAGGCGTTAGGGAAGGCGTACGACGGGCGGCTCATGCGCCGCCTGGTGCGCTTCGTGGCGCCCTACCGGGGCCTGCTTGGCCTCTCGGCGCTGCTGCTGCTGTGCGCCCGCGGGGCGGACATCGTGCAGCCCTACCTGCTGAAGCTCGCCATCGACGGGCCCATCGCCCACCGGTCGCTGGCCGGGCTGGCGGGGATCTCGCTGCTGTACATCGCCGCCCTTGGTGCGGAGTTCCTCCTCTCCTACGCCCAGCTCTATGTGCTGAACGTCGCCGGCCAGCGGGTGATGCTGGACATGCGCCTGGCCATCTTCGGCCACGTGCAGCGGCTCCCCCTGCGCTACTTCGACCGGAACCCGGTGGGCCGCATCTTCACCCGCGTCACGTCGGACGTGGAGAACCTCCACGAGATGCTCACCTCGGGCCTGGTGGCCGTGTTCGGGGATCTGGTGATGGCCGGCGGGGTGCTGGTGGCCATGCTGGCCCTGGACGTGCGGCTGTCGCTGGTCACCTTCGCGATCCTGCCGGTGCTGGCCCTGGCGTCTACCCTGTACCGCAAGCACGCCCGCGCGGCCTACCGGGAGGTACGGGCCAAGCAGGCCGTGCTGAACGCCACCCTCCAGGAGCACCTCTCGGGGATGCGCATCGTCCAGCTCTTCGCCCGCGAGGCGGAGAGCTTCCGGCGGTTCGACGCCATCAACCGCCAGCACCGCGCGGCGAACCTGCAGGCCCTGCACACCTACGCCATGTTCTACCCGGCCGTGGAGGTCATCGCTTCCATGGCCATCGCCCTGATCCTCTGGTACGGCGGGGGCGGGGTGCTGGCGGGCGCCCTCAGCCTGGGCGGCCTGGTGGCCTTCCTGGAGTACGCCCGGCGGTTCTTCGACCCCATCAAGGACTTGAGCGAGAAGTACAACATCATGCAGGCGGCCATGGCATCCTCGGAGCGGATCTTCCAGCTCCTGGACACGCCCACGGAGCCCGCCGCGGTCGGGAACGGGATCGGGAACGGGAACGAGGCCGCGGCGGCCCCGCCGCCTCGGCTGCGGGGGGAGGTGGAGTTCCGCAATGTCTGGTTCGGCTACGAGCCGGGCGAGCCGGTGCTGCGGGACGTTTCGTTCAGCGTCCGGCCCGGCGAGCGCGTGGCCCTGGTGGGCGCCACGGGGGCCGGCAAGACCTCCGTGGTGAATCTCCTCACCCGGTTCTATGAGGCGGACCGCGGCCAGGTGCTGGTGGACGGGCGGGACGTGCGGGAATACGCACCGGAGCAGCTCCGGCGGCGGATCGGCATCGTCTTCCAGGAACCCTTCCTGTTCTCGGACAGCGTGGCGGGAAACATCCGCGTGGGCCGGGAGGACATCGACGAAGACGCCGCGCGCGCGGCCGCCGGCCTGGTGGGGGCGGACCTGTTCATCGACCATCTGCCGCGGGGCGTGCACGAGCCGGTGGCCGAGCGCGGCGCGTCCCTCTCGGTGGGTCAGCGCCAGCTCCTGGCCTTCGCCCGGGCCCTGGCCTACGACCCGGACATCCTGGTCCTGGATGAGGCCACCTCCAGCATCGACGCGGAGAGCGAGCACCTGCTGCAGGAGGGGGTGGCCACGCTGGCGCAGAATCGCACGGCCATCATCGTGGCCCACCGGCTGGCCACCGTGCGCCACGTGGACCGGATCCTCGTCTTTCATCGGGGCGAGCTGCGGGAGGCCGGCCCGCACGACGAGTTGCTGGCGGCCGGCGGCATCTACGCCCGCCTCTACCGTCTCCAGGCCGATGGGTTCGACGCGGGGGGGGTTCGCCCCGCCGTCAAAATGCCCGCCCGCCCGGCGTGAGGCGGCGAGAGAGAGGCGGGACCGGGTTCGGGACGGTTGGTGGCGCGGCGGCG